>DAHWJX010000174.1:0-10988 GCA_027343965.1 Caryophanales bacterium
CGTACAGGAACTAAACTACCGATCAATCCTGCTTCTCGCGGCAACAAAACAAGCTTATTCGATCGCGTTCTCCCTTGGAGCATGGCGTCATTTTTTTTACTTGCGCCTTCAACAAGAACTTCAGCAACTGTACCCACTAACTGTTCATTATATTGTCGGGAAATAACGTTCTGAACGTCCATCAATTGTTGTAAGCGATGTTTTATTACCTCTTCTTGAACCAAATTCGGCATCGTCGCAGCCGGTGTTCCGGTTCTCGGTGAATACATAAAGGTGTACGCAGTATCATAACGAACTTCACGCATAAGATCGAGCGTGGCGTAAAAGTCATCATCTGTCTCAGAAGGAAACCCGACGATAATGTCTGTCGTCAGGGCCACGTCGGGAATCTTTGCTCGAATGCGCTCAACAAGACGCAAGTAATACTCCCTGCTGTACCCTCGATTCATCACCGAAAGTATACGATTGCTTCCTGACTGAACGGGCAAATGGATATGTTCACAAACGGATCTGGTTTCTGCTATAGCTGCAATCAACTCATCGGTGAAATTCCATGGATTAGACGTGGTGAAGCGCACTCGATTAATGCCATAAACTTGTCCCACAGCACGCAACAATGTGGCAAAATCGATACCCAAATCCAATCCATAGTCATTGACGTTTTGACCGAGCAATGTGATTTCCTGGTACCCTACCTCAACAAGACCTCGCACCTCATCAATGATACTTTCCAACGTACGGCTTCTTTCTCGACCGCGGGTATATGGAACAATGCAATAGGTACAAAACTTGTTGCAACCATATTGGATCGTAACCCATGCTCGCAAACCATCCTGTCGCGCCTTAGGAAGATCATCGACCAAATACTTCGCATGGTCCCATACTTCCATCACGATTTCTTGGCTGTTCATGGCTGTTTCTACAAGATCTGGTAAACGGTGCAGATTATGCGTTCCAAAAACAAGATCGATCCAGGGATACGTTTTTTGTACTTTATCTTGAACCGCTTTTTCCTGGGGCATGCATCCACAAACGCCTAACAATAAGTTAGGATTGCGATGTTTCAAAGGACGCACACGCCCAATTTCACCGAACACTTTATTTTCTGCGTTTTCACGGACCGCACAGGTATTGAACAAAATGAGATCCGCTTCTTCTTCGACATCCGTTGCCGTATATCCCATCGTCTGAAGCAATCCCGCCATGATCTCTGTATCATGTTCATTCATTTGACAACCGTACGTACGCAATAAAAATCGTTTTCCTTGATACTTGTTAACCAACTCTTGACGAACAGGCTCTGCCATGGCCATCGCTTCGCGTTGCGCAATGGTTGGCCGATGTACGCGCAGATCCAGTTGTTCAACATCGATCTTAAGATCCGCCATAAATCTCTCCCTTTTCACTAAACTCTATCTATATTATAAGCCATAAAAAATTATAAACCATAAAAAAGGGAGCATCACGATGCTCCTTGTGTTCACCCGCCTGTGCCGTAACGGAGGCCGGTGTTTTCGAACCTGCTCTCGCAGGTGGGCGACTAGCATTCTGACTATTTGACTTCCCTCAACATCAGGGCGTGTCAGCACAGAACGGATATCCGTCTCCCCTTAAAACACATACGGTTCAAAACATGTGGCCTACTACGTACACTGCAGGTGACTTTTATCTTACCAACAGTTGTGCTTATTTTCAACAGGATTTATCAAACAGTATACCCCGAAAACACCTACTTCAACCGGAACTTTCAAGCGATACGAGGCGACGTATGATACGTTGCTTTGACTGATGCTCAATTTTTGGTTCATCAAATTTCATAGGTTTAGCATTTGCCTCATACAAAATGGGTGTTCCATCTTTGCGCAAACCCATGTCAACGGAAACTTCGGACCACACACCTGGCAAGGTCGCAACGGCATAAGCAGCATTTGTCGCAGCCAAGAAAGCAGCTTCTTGAACAGACTTACTGCGTGTAGCAAACAGCGTTGGCAACACGTCAGATAAGGTCAGAATGGATCCTCCATTAGGAACATGCGTGGTAATGCTGTACCGAGCTTGCGCTTGTCTTATGCCAGCTCCTGATACGTGAAAATGGTCATGCTCGTCGCGTTGCACAAGCATACGCAAATCAAAGCGTCGATCCGCAAAGCGAATGGGGTTCGCGTCCTCCTGAAGGATAAAGGCATGCCCGCCATGTTGTTGGTTATGTCGAGAATACCACTCCTTACTTGGCATAATACCAACATGATGCAATTGCCCTGGACCTTGCTCATAAACATCGATTCGCTGCCCAGGTTTTGCAAGAAGATAAACAATGCCTATGCCAGCTTTTCCTGTAACCGGTTTAACGTACACTTGATGGTGGACGTCAAGAAAATGTTGCAACGTTGTAAATGTCGATAATTTTACAGAATCAGGAATCATGTGACGCATCGTTTTGTTTTGTTGCCATACTTCCATAAGATCCGTTTTCGTAAGAAATCGCGGATTAGTGATCACGTGTCCTGCCGACATGAAGTCATTTAGCATACGTTGCACGACAGGATGATTTTCCAGCGCTCGCGTAGAAATTCGATTGTACAACACACGAGAAGGGGTGCTATCCACGCGGACAAATTTTGTTGTCTCATCATCAAATCGATAGGACGTCAATGAGTAATTCGGGTGCAATGAAACGACCTTACACACGACGTCTTGCGACTTGGCAGCCTGAATCACTCGGCGAAAATTGGCCAGATTGCCGCCGATCTGATCTTCATATCGACTTGCGCAAAGTATGCTTATCTGATTAGTCATGTGTACTTTGCACCATCCATGCGCTACCTGCATTTGATTTTTGCGCGAGATATTTTGCATAAGCCAACACATACTGCCGGGACAACATACCTGCGCTTCGTAGGGATGGATGCGTGAAGATAATGCGCCCCGGTTTCGCATTGACTTCAAAAAGATAAATGCGACCTTCTTGATCGATACCCATATCGAGCCCTAATTCACCCAATTGTACAGGTAACGTATTGCACAGAGTCTGGCTCACAGAGACCGCGCGATCAGCCAATTGATCAAGGACGGCTTTAGACTGTCTACCATACCAGGCATCTAACACGACGCCTGCATTCTCAATCTGTCCACCGCTATGCACGTGTGTCGTAACAGCATCCCGTTGCCCTACTTTCGCTGCAATAGCAACTGGCTCCCACTCTGACTCATTGCGCCGACAAAGATGCACACGAAAATCCGTCTTGCAGCCGGCATATAAAGCTAAAGGCACTTCTTCTTGAATCAAGAACGGCACGTGCCCCATCTGCTGCCTGCTTGCATTCATTGCTTCATCTAACGTAGAGAACAAACGCGTTACCGTTTGCGTCCCTTGTCGATAATTGACTTGAATTTGACCATCCTTTCCTGTGATACGACAGATACCCTCTCCAAAACTCCCTGCAACTGGCTTTAAAAATAATGTCCCATAGCGGTTCATCATGGTATGAACAGATTCATTATCTTCGCCGCCCATCATGGTGTCAGGTAACAAATCTGCCTGCTTTGTTTCACGTAATGCGTCATCTACCTCACGCTTGCTAAAAAAACGACTGTTAAAGTAAGGAATAAAGCGCTGTTTAAAGAATGCTTTGGCCCGAACGACAGCGAAAGATGCTTCTTCCTTTCGCGTTGGTACTCGATTGTAGATCACACTTGGCAAAGTCGTTTGGTGAATAATATTCTCTGCCGTAACAACGTACGCTAGTACGCCTTGTTCTTTTGCGCTTTGTAAAACAGAGCGGACATATGGGGAGCGAAAATTTTGCTCACCCACTAAAATAGCTAGCGACATATTGTTTCTCTTTACCATATGCGTCTCACCTACACAGCAACCGATCGGTTGCGTTTCCTGTTCTTACTCGCATCAATTCCCCAAGCCGTGCGAATATCGATAGACTCATCCCACACTTCATCGTTGCGTATCATCATGAAAAGAGGGTCAATGGCATCTTTATATTGTTGGTACGTGACTGTTTCACGGATATTTCTGTAAACAGATTCTGCCATAGATAAAAGTCGATCACGATCGTTGCGGTAAAATGCTCGCATATTGTCCGGTGTGTGTAGCGGCAGGTAAGGCAACGTGAAGTGATGTTTCGCCACAACAAAAGCTAACGCAAATGCGCCTAAGGTGATCCCTGGATCCAAAAGAAAACTTCCGGGCGTGCGATACTCGAACCCTCCATAAGATTTGTGCCTAATATCGCCTAGAAAACCGTATTTTGGTCGCCTTCGTTTTGCAGTCAGTGGATCTTCAATGAGCATGAGCGGAAGACCTACATAAACATCCAACAAATTTACTATCCGTCCGGAATACGGTAATCCGCTAAAATGAATATGCCCGCCTAACGAAAATCGATCAAAAGGAGAACTTCCCGCTATCCACGTAGGATATTTCCCTTTTGCCACAGTAACTGCTTGTCGCAACAATTGATCGATATTTTGGCACAAACGTTCAGGGGATGAAGCCGGTTCAGGGCGAATTTCTGCCAGAGGTCGCTTTGCCTTATCACCCCCCAAACTTCGCGCATCGCAGCCGATACGTCCTTGCGGTGTAAAGAAGCGACTAGCAAGAACCATGCCTTGCTTGCGATTTTTCATCATGAATTCCAGATCCGAGCCGATCAGTAAAGAGCGATCTAGAGCAGGAGCCATGAGTCTATCAAGTTGTCGCGCATAATCTGCGACAGCCTCGCTGTATATATCAAGTAGCCTACCTGTTAAAACCGGCGTGGCCGATACATCGATGACCCCAAATTTGCCATGTGGCGTAACTCCGATACTCACGAGTCCCATTTCCAGACCTAAAGCGTGTACGGCGCGACTGGCAAGGAAACTAATCCGTTTCGTTTGGTCATCCAAATCTGGATTAACTTCCTCAAAAGAGTCTAAGATTTGATGAATTCGGCGATGTAACCACACGACCTTTTCTTCCGTCCGAAAGCAGGCGATCACTTGCAAGTTAAAAACGGCCACTCGATAATGGCGCGTCCATTGAACTTCCTTTAAAGGAAACATCTTTGGGGTGCGCACACCTGCTCGATGAACTGCATCGAGAAAAGCTGAGCGATCATTGGACAAAATGAGAGCATCTCGCCGATTCACGGTCCAAAATCCCGCGTCAGGTTCTCTTTCATTACCATAGCGAATAAGTACATCCTCTCGCCCTACTGTTTGCGTACTGGTGATCAATTGTATAGCTGGCACGCGTCTGGCAAGTCGTCTTGCTGATGGTTGCCCATTATGCAATAAATACAAAGTCACGACGGTGTCTCCCCTCTCGCATCCACAGTCCTCGCCAAATGGATCGCAAAACGCACCGGTCGTATAAAAGATAACTCCACCAATTGCGTCGATCCGTGGACAGTTTCAGGGGCCTTCCAAGGTTTTGAATTCACTTCAATAATGGAAAGCCTGCCATTTTGTGTGACACCAAGATCAATGCCAAGTTCACCGAGCAGTCGGCCAGATGCGCGTTCTAACGTTACAGGGATAAGTGTCGCCAACAGGCGAATTTGCCGTTCGAGGCGTGATAAAGACAATCCCTGCTCGATCAGGACTAAGGTTGACAACGGTATCGCCAAACCACCTGTAGTCAGGTTGGAAGTGAACTCACCGATGGCCGCCACGCGAAGGTACACTTTTGTTTTGCGCCAACGTCCGTTTCGATCTTTTTGCAACAAAACGCGAATATCCACGGGACGTTCGTCAACGGTTAAGAGAGATAATCCCTCTTGTAAAATGTGCGGATTTTTTAACCAACGTTTTCGATAAAAGTGATATACCGCTGTTGCATGAGGGAAACTTCGTTGTTTTACATGACCTGTTCGTGTTCGCAAGATGGCTTGAATTTGCCCCTCTTCATGCACAAGTTTGACAATACCGATGCCTAAACTGCCATGGATCGGTTTCACGAAGACCGAATTGTGCACATGTAAAAAACGTGTCAACGTCTTAGAGCCATCAAGCAAAGCTGTATCAGGTAAAAAACGCGCTAAGGCTTTTTCGTTCGATAACCAAGATTGCACTTGCCATTTGTCAAAAAAGCCATCATTAAATACTGTCGCATGTGCGCGCAAATACTCACGAATCGGTTCAATGTGCGGCTCATTTTCATATCGTCTTGAAGCAATTTGATCGTAAATAACAGGGGGTACAGGTACTTCGATCCACTCCATCACGCTGTCGCCAACATCTTTATGTGCTAACATCCGATACGCCAGCACACGATGATCACGCATATTGACATCGATAGGATCAAAAACACAGGCTGGCATATTAAACCGCCATGCAACGTCTAGGTACTTTTGCAAGACAGCGGCTTGTTTGCCTATGAGTTGACCGTTGCGCACCAACAGATGAGCCATAAAGCCTAGGATTGGGTAAGGTTTGCCCATGCAGTTTATCCCCTTAGGCTTGAAATCCTGTGCTCCAAATAGCATATTCAAGGACCCGTAAAAGTGACAAACGTCGCAGTCTTGTATCAAGCAGGCGCAACATTTTACGGCCAGGCACAGGATTGACTTCAAGTAAAAACGGCCTGCCCAAGGAGTCTAAGGCAATATCGACACCGAGTTCTACCAAGAATGGGTGCCTTTGCTGCAAGACTTGAAAAGCAAGCAAGGCGATTATTTCACCCATTTGTACGCCTTTCACAAACCGTCGCGTATCTTCAGGATGCAGAAGTCCTTTAAGCGTATCGATCGTGACAGCGCGACTTCCGGTATGCAAATTGGTGGTAAGTGCCTGATTTGATGCAAGACGTGCAATCGTAGCCGTACATACAGCCGGTTTTGTAGGCACAGCTTGAATTAGATATCGCAGATCAAAAGGATCTTTCATGCGCGTCATCATAAGAGGAACCGTCTTTTGCACTAAATATCCCTGCTGAGGTGATAGTGGTTGTCCCCACCGCAGTAAAAGATCTCGCTCACTCGTAATCCATTCAAAACTTTGATGTGACTCGTGGTCTCGGTACAGATAACCGCCGTGTTGTTGTATGATCCGAGCAATCTTCATGCCCTGCGTACCACGAACAGGTTTGATATAAACGTCGCCGAGAGAATCAATGGCAGGTAGTACTTGGTCAAATTCCGTGACAAGGATAGTATCAGGCACGAAGTCTGCTATTCCATTCTCTTTGGTTAATAATGTGTGAATCGTCCATTTATCACAGCGACTGCGCGGTAAAACGCCTTGAATGGTTGTTTTCGCTAAAATGTTTTCCTCTTCATCAAGAATGCTTGCCATGGCTACAGGTCGCTCAGTCATTCGACGCCACACAAAATCGGGCCAAGGGCAACGCATGAGTCGCCATCCACCAGATTGAACATAGCGATATGCCAAAACTTCTGTCAGGTCACGCCCCAAATGCCCAGCGGGAATGACAAATATATCGATACCTAGCCGTCGCCCAAGTTGGATCAGAGAAATAAACATCTGTGTTTGCGGCCCAAATAGTGTTCCTTTTGTGAAATGACGCAAGGCGTATACCCCAATAGCTGGTCCTAAACGCCAAACATCATCGGTATCGACTTTACTGTGCAGGCCTACAAGCGGGCAACGCAGTAACCTTCGCTCTTTTTGACGCAGATCAACAAAGTCTCCATGCTTGCCGTGAACGACAGGGAGTTCAATAATTCGTTTAGCGTAACGAACCATCTGCATCGGGGTAGACGACGGTCGACGCCCATTTCTCCTGATGCGTAAAGTTGTCCCCGTTTTTTTTCTGTAGACTTTTGTAACAAGCAAGGCTATCCCCCCTTGCCAAGACACAAAAGAGGGCGCATGGCGCCCCCAAACCCCCAACTGCGATTACGCACCTTATTGTTCAGAATCACCGTCAAGAAGACTGCTATCCTCGTCGAACGCATCTTTTTTATCGCTAGGATGACAGGTCAAGACAAATAATTTGGTTTTGCCGACCAATTCGACGACAAGTTCCATTTCTACTTTCACGGAGATCTCATGGCTATCGTCCACAATCGATGCATCGAGGCAATTAGGTTCTGCATTAACCTTAACGACCACCTCTAAGTCATCACGAAAGCAATAAGGATCTACGTTTTCTAGTGTAACTTCTTGCACATAAGATACCGTTTCCTTGGCTACAGCCGTTTCACTGTTCCCTTCATACGAGTACCATACGTTGACATCAAAGCGACCGTGTACTTCTACAACATCGCCAACCAGTGCACCTTCATACGTGTGGTTCATCACCCAGCATCCGCCGATCGTCGATGGCTGATGAACCGAACGGATTACGTACGTTGACTGGGAGTACTTATTGGCTTTGCCACACACGGCACTGGTGATGATCTCACGACATTCCGTATCTTTGGAGAACACCACGCTGTTTCCTCCTCTTTCGCTTACGTCATTACAGCGGGGCGGGACACTTTGTTAAAAGTCAGCCCGTTTTCTGTACTACTACAGATATGCATAACGCCCATCGTTGGTGAAATGGATCTATGCTCCCGCCCACATGCAACACATCCTATGAAGCAAAAGGCTCGGATGACACGAAAAAAGCGCCCAATTTAGGCGCTTTATTGAGACGGTAATGTATTATCGAGGACGCGAAACATATTTTCGTACGCTATGAGCCGAACAACATCTGGGCCAAACTCTTTTTCTAACCGCTCCAAAAACCTGGGATAGTCTGACCCGCGTCGCAAATCCTGCATCGTCCGATCAATTCCGTCAAAATCCGAACCGAGCGCGACGCCATGCACACCAGCTACACGCAACATATGCTCGACATGCGGTATGAGATCATCCATAGTAACCTTCTTATGTGATGCAATAAATTCCGGTACAAAGGTCACTCCGATAACGCCTCCCGTGTCCGCGATCGTCTTCATTTGCATGTCAGTAAGATTTCGACGGTGCTCAAACACGTGCCGTGCGTTACTATGCGATGCGATGATAGGTGATGTTGCCTGCAAGGCCACATCATAAACACCCTGTTCGCTCAGATGCGATACGTCTACGACCATACCAAGTGATTGCATATGCTGAACAACTTCTTTACCAAAGTCAGTCAACCCTGCCCCACGAGATTCACCGACGCCGTCGCCGACACTGTTGGCATGATTCCATGTCAAACCTATCATACGGATTCCAAGTGTGAATAAAGCATAAAGTATACTCAATCTGCCATCCAGGCATTCGGCTCCTTCTAACGATAATAAGGCATGAGGATTTGCCGTGTCGCCATAGATCGCATGAAGCCCCGTGCGATCATAGATAGGTTTCACACCGTCCGGTCGCTCAACTTGTTGATGAAACCGATGTATTGAATCAAGTACTGCAACAAGTTGCTCTGCTGCTCGTCGTGCAGGATCAACAAACGTGACAAATACCTGTAAATCAACCCCCGCCTTCTTCATCTGCTGATACCCCATGTGAAGTGGTGAATTCACATCATAAAAATCCAATTTCTCTTTGCCCATGCGAAATAAGATATCAGCGTGCCCATCAATCACCATGTGACCTTTAACCATGACGTCACTCCCTACTCTGCGATAAAAATCCGCTCCGTAGAAATTGCTTTTCCCAGGTCATTTAGCTTTAGTAAGACAGCGTTAAATTGTCTCGCTCCTGGATCGAGTTCAAAGCGCACGGGACGTTGCGTAATAAAGCGTTGGATAATCAAATCTTTTTTGACGCCAAGAATACCATTACGAGGACCAGTCATCCCAACGTCAGTCAAATAGGCCGTGCCATGGGGCAACACACGATCATCAGCCGTTTGTACATGAGTATGAGTACCTATCACCGCTGAGACCTTGCCGTCAAGATAATACCCCATAGCGAGTTTCTCCGAGGTCACTTCTGCATGAAAATCCACAACGCAAAATGGCGTGAATTTATGCACTTCCTGTAAAATCTCATCCATGGTGCGAAAAGGGCAATCATAAAGACCCATATAGGTCCTTCCAATCACATTGACAATCGCCACTTGTTGCCCATTCACGTTGCAATATACGTAGCCTTGTCCAGGGGCGCGAGGATACATATTGGCTGGGCGAATGATACGTTCATCGCCGTCAAGAAGTTGCTGTGTTTCCTTTTGATCCCAAACGTGATTGCCTAATGTAACAAATTCAACCCCGCTGTCATAGAGATGTTCTACCGCTTGTTCCGTGATACCACGCCCGTTTATCGCGGCATTTTCCCCATTGGCAATAACAAGGTCCGGCTTGTGACTCGCTATCAAAGTAGGCAGAACCTCTCGCACGTAAGTTACGCCCGACTGGCCTGTAACATCACCAATAAACAAGATTTTCATCGATTCATCCCCTGCATTTGAAAAAAAGGCAGCCTTTCGGCCGCCTTATTTTGCGTATTCTACTGCCCGTGTCTCTCGAATGACTGTCACCTTGATCTGCCCGGGATAATCGAGTTCATCCTCGATCCGTTTTGAGATCTCCCTCGCAACCCGAATGGACTCAGCATCGTCAACTTGCTCTGGTTTCACAATAATACGAACTTCACGCCCTGCTTGAATAGCGTACGACTTGTCCACACCATCAAACGAACATGCAATTTCTTCTAGACGCTCTAAACGTTTCAGATACACATCAAGTGACTCTCTTCGCGCTCCAGGACGCGCTGCAGACAATGCATCCGCAGCACCAACCAAAACAGAAATCGGCGAAGTATATTCGATGTCACCATGATGTGCGCCAATTGCATTAATCACAATGGGGTGTTCCTTATATTTTCTGGCGAGATCCACCCCAATCTCGACATGGGAACCTTCGACCTCATGCGTGATTGCTTTACCAACATCGTGTAGCAATCCGCCACGTTTTGCCAAATTAACGTCCAAACCCAATTCGGCTGCCATAAGCCCAGCCAAATGGGAAACCTCAATCGAATGTTTCAATACATTTTGTCCATAACTGGTACGATACTTCAATCGCCCCAAGATCTTAACAAGG
>DAHWJX010000004.1:0-24986 GCA_027343965.1 Caryophanales bacterium
ACTTCGCGTGCGCGAATGGCTTCGTTTATCTGGACATCTTCCTTGCTAATCGAACAACACCTCCAGTTGTATATAACCCTATACAACAAAGCGGGAGTGCTAAACTCCCGCACTCCCGCTACCATCGTCTTGGTTAAAAATTACCGTACCATACCATGACATGCAGACCTTTCGATACCGAAAGACGGATCATCGGGTGAGAAGCGGGGTGCTTCTGCTTTTTGCAATTACGTACTTACACTATACAGAACGTGCGACCAAGAAGCAAGTACAACGTACGAGCTACCCCTAGTTTTTTGTCGCGATTTGCATTTGCAAGCGCTGTAAAAAGGCATCTACAGCTTCGACACCGATATCACCTTCAACCCGATGGCGCACTGAAACTTGATGAGATTCTACCTCTTTAGCGCCAACAACGAGCATATAAGGTACTTTATCCACCTGGGCGGCTCTTATTTTGTAGCCGATCTTCTCTGATCGAACATCCGCCTCAACACGGATGCCCTGTTCCTTAAAAGATTCTTTCAAAGACTCAGCATAGTCACTTTGTGCTTCAGTCACTGATAAAATCCGTACTTGTACTGGTGCGAGCCACAGCGGAAATGCGCCTTTGTAGTTTTCAATCAAGAATGCCACCATGCGTTCCATCGTGCTGACAATCCCGCGGTGAATTACTACTGGTCGGTGCATTTTCCCATCCTCGCCGACGTATTCTAAGTCAAATCGATTCGGCAAATGAAAATCAAGTTGCACCGTGGACAATGTTTCTTCCTTGCCAAGGGCCGTTTTCACCTGTACATCAAGTTTTGGTCCATAAAACGCAGCTTCCCCCGCAGCTTCAGAAAAGGGCAAATTAAGATCCGTTAAAACTTTACGTAACATGCTTTCGGCCTTATCCCACATATCATCGTTAGCCACATACTTTTCGGTATTTTGCGGATCGCGCAGCGATAACCGATACGAGAAGTCAGTAATCTTAAAATCTTTATATACGCGCTGAATGAGGCTTACAACACGAGCAAACTCAGATTCGATCTGCTCCGGCGTACAAAAGATATGCGCATCGTTCAATGTCATAGCACGTACACGTTGAAGGCCGGCTAATGTTCCTGACATTTCATAGCGATGCATCATACCAAGCTCAGCAACACGAAGCGGCAAATCTCGATAGCTGCGACGATCGGACTTGTAAATCATCATGTGATGCGGACAATTCATAGGACGCAAGACAAGTTCTTCATTATCCATTTGCATAGGAGGAAACATATCCTCGTGATAATGGTCCCAATGCCCACTGATCTTATATAGTTCGACACTGCCTAGCACCGGTGTATACACATGCTCATAACCGAGACTTTCTTCAAGATCAACAATATAGCGTTCAATAGCACGTCTCACGCGAGCGCCATTAGGCAACCACAACGGAAGGCCTGAGCCGACCTCTTTCGCTAATGTAAACAATTTGAGTTCTTTGCCAATGCGGCGGTGATCGCGTTCCTTCATTTCCTCAAGCATAGCGAGGTGCGCTTCAAGTTCTGATGCTTTTGCAAAGGCGGTCGCATAGATACGTGTCAATTGTTCGCGATTGAAATCACCACGCCAGTATGCTCCTGCCAAACTCAGTAGCTTGAATGCCTTGATACGACCTGTTGATGGCAAATGGGGCCCTCTGCAAAGGTCTGTAAACTCCCCTTGATGATAAACGGTAATCGTCTGATCTTCTGGTAGATCCTGAATAATCTCCATCTTAAAACGATCAGCTCTTTGCATGAAAAATTCTAGCGCTTCATCTCGACTCATAACGGCTCGCTCGATCGGGAAATCTTCCTTGATGATCTTTTTCATTTGTTCTTCGATCTCTGCAAATTGTTCAGGTGTAAAGACGTGATCTGCAAAGTCATAATAGAACCCTTCTTCAATAACGGGACCAATCGCAAATTTGGTTTCAGGATATAGGCGCGCAACGGCTTGTGCCATTACATGAGCGGCTGTATGGCGCAATACCTCAATACCCTCTTTATCTTGTAGTGTCACGATTTCCACAAGCGCATCATGTGGCACTTCACTACGCAGATCGACGATTGCACCATTGACGCGACCAGCCACCGTTTCTCGCGCCAAACCCGCACTGATACTTTTCGCGATGGCAAGCACCGTAACTGGGGCAGGATATCTGCGCTTCGACCCATCTTTCAATTGTACTTGTACCTCTTGAACGTCACTCATACGTCAACCTCCCTAACAAAATAACTAAAAAGCGCCTTCGTTCCTGCATCATGCAGGGACGAAGGCGCTTGTCGCATCCGTGGTTCCACCCAACTTCGCTATGCTGTACAACTGCATAGCCTCAAACCGCGTAACGTGCGAGTGACGTCCTATCCTAGCCGATCAAGACAATACCTGGAAATCGGTTCAGAAGGAAGCTCCTGAGTGGTAAGCGACCGTTACGATCATAGGTGCATTTTCAGCAAATACCATGCAACCCTCTCTGTATGGATAAGCAGCAACCCATGTCTCATTCATAGCTTTTACTATTAAATTGTAGTATAGTGGGGCACATGATTTTTGTCAAGGCATACCGATCCATAATCACAATGTGGATTCTCACATAACGTTGCACGGGTGCGAAAAACCTCCAGCAACGTGCACACAAAGGAATCTGTTGCATCCATCGTGTGAATGACTATCCCTTCAGGAGCCCGCGTAATCAAAGCGCTCATAAATAGGTCTTGGGGATGCAGTTCATCATCAGCATCACAGGCAATCGCTTCGATGAGACGAATATCGAGAGGCTCATGCTTGTCGTCAAAGCCCTCTATGGTATCACCGTGACATATCACATGGACAATGCCTTTTGTCATCGGCGTCGTATCGAGGTAGTAGCGAAGAGCTCCGACAAATTGCTCATATTCCCTCTCGACCAAAAAATTGTCGATATGACTTTGAATTGAATCCTTGATTTCCATGAGCCACGTTCCAAAACGAAATTGCAAAACGCCGTCAATATTGACCTCACCATTCTCGATCAAGACGTCAGAAAAATCGTCAGCAAGTCCGCGTTGGCTATCTTCTCGATATTCATACAACGTAAGTGATTGTTTGAACACTTTGGCGCAAATGTAATCGCATTCATCGCTTGACAAGTAATCGTAATTTGCTGTGATTTGTTTAGCAATGTACGCATACAGCCAGCGCGAAGTCACGAAACGCTCCACCTTTGTTGCCAGAATGACAACGCCCTGCTCCTCACTGCACCCATCAACCTGAATGTCAAGATATGACGGAGCCGACATTTCATCCACATGCATAAAGAGTAAAACACCACGCCGCGCAAGCGATGTGGTAAGATCTTGAAACCACTTGATCAGCACGCGCAGATCTGAGTCCGAGACCATTCGCAGACGGAGCATAGATCCACCACCTCCATCCTACGTCAAACCGCCATGTCTCTCAGTATACGACGTTTGGCGAAACCTATACGCTCAATCACTGCGTTCACAAAACAGACGAGGATTTACGATGACTACAAAAGTCTTTCTCCCGTGCAAGTTTCAGGGAAGAAAGAAGTGCGTACAAGGCAACTCCAAAAAGTACAATAACAGCAAGGAAAAAACCTACTCCGATCGTATTTAAATTATGCACATGAATATTCGTCTGCCACTGCCAAGTTGCAATCGGCGTAAATAATTCAAGGGTGCCCACCAATAGGAAAGCAACCCCACCATACGCGAGGATCATACCGGCCACGCGCCTGGCTACATAGGGAATGGCACATGTCGGTATATGCAACTTTGAAAATAAAAACCCGATCAGGCCACCAATCACGATTTGCATAACCATCGTACCTAGACCAAAAAACAATCCAGGCAAAAAACCGACGAAGATAGAAGGCATTTGTGGGGCAAGCACGGTATAAACGATAATCGCGAATGCACCAGTACCCCAGCCAGCTACAAAACCATGTAGCAAGGCCAGACGTACTGGCGATGACCGTGGGGCGGTTACATCGACGTCTTGATTTACGCGCAACAATTTGCCCATCCATTTTTCAAGTGGAGCTAAAAAATGGAGATGTTGACCAAGGCGTAAAATGTAGACTCCTGACAACGCCATGAGGGCTCCTACGATCATATAAACAATCGGCTCCCATTTGACCAAAAACAAAATCTGCGACATGATGACATAGGCCAATTCCGATGCAATCGCTCGCTGTAACGTAAACGCAGCAGAAAATAAGAACCCCGCCTTCATGCCTCCTTTCGTGCTGTAGCTACCGATAGAGTAACTAAATGTGATCGGCCATGTGTGTTCATCTGGCGTTATGCCATGGATCATGCCTAATAAGACAGCGGTAATAAGCACAGTCAGAAAGGACAGATGTGAAGAAGGATTCCATAAGTTAATCATGCGGCCCTCCGACAAACCAAAGTGATTACGATTTGTGATATGGGCATTATAGCATATTGAACGAAGGGCCGTAAATAGTAATGATTACGAATAAAGAGTCTCTGCTCGCTCTCTGCGTGCAACACCCGTCAGGACGGCAGCCTCAATAACTGCTTGACTCACGAATTTAGCCACCTTTTGGTTAAACACACTGGGTACAATGTAGTGCTCATTCATCTCGTCTGGCGTCACAATCGAAGCAATTGCTCGTGCGGCCGCAAGTTTCATCTCTTCATTGATTAATCTAGCGCGGCAATCCAACAACCCCCGAAACAAACCCGGAAAACACAACACATTATTAATTTGATTGGGGTAATCTGATCTTCCCGTCGCTAGCACGCGTACATAAGGCTCAGCCAGTTCCGGGTCAATCTCAGGCGTAGGATTGGCCATGGCAAAAACGATAGGATCACTCGCCATCGCTGCCACATGGTCCAAAGTCAAGACACCAGGCCCTGATAACCCAATAAACACATCAGCTCCCTGTACAGCATCCATCAGGTTTCCGTCAATGCGCTCAGGGTTGGTTCGCATGGCATACGTTTGCCAATGGGAATTGTCATACTGTTTACCTTGCACGATTGTGCCGTGACGGTCCACCCCAATGATATTTGTGACACCCGCACTCAGTAGCATGTCTGTGCATGCAACACCTGCCGCACCAATTCCTGTAATCACCACTTTGATCGCATCCAACGATTTGCCAACAACTTTTACAGCATTGATCAGTCCAGCTAACAAGACCACCGCTGTGCCATGCTGATCATCGTGAAAAACGGGGATATCAAGCTCTTCTTGCAGTCTCCGTTCAATTTCAAAACATCGCGGAGCAGAAATATCTTCCAGATTGATACCGCCAAAGCCTGGAGATAACGCTTTTACGGTACGAATAATTTCCTCTGGATCGCGCGTGTCAAGGCACAAGGGAAAGGCATCAACATCGGCAAACTGTTTAAACAACATAGCTTTTCCTTCCATGACAGGCATAGCAGCCCGTGGACCCATATCGCCCAGCCCTAACACCGCTGTGCCATCCGTAACAATAGCCACTGTGTTGCGTTTAATGGTTAATTGAAACGCCTTCTGAGGATCTTCATAGATGGCTTGACACACACGAGCCACATCTGGAGTATACACACGTGACAAATCATCACGGTTTTTTACAGGTGTTTTCACTTGTACTTGAATTTTTCCACCAAGATGAAGTAAAAAAGTTCGGTCAGACACATTAACTACACGAACACCCGAAAGCGAATTTAAAAATCCGACAATAACATCTCCTGCGTGAGCATCAGTGGCCTGCATCGTAATGTCTCGCGTCGATACATCATGTGTCGTCGCAATCATATCGACACCAACGACATCGCCGCCAGCGTCTTCAATAACTTTGGCAATTCGCCCAAAACTGCCTGCACTATGATTGATTTCCAAGCGAATAATTATACTAATACCCGATGACCCAATCAACACAACACCCCCGAGAGCATAAAAATCCCTCTATCGTTGAACATAATCCAACCATAGAGGAATTTTACGAAAGGAGCAACCGTCATTTTTACGATTATTTTGCAACAATATGAATTGGTGTTCCAAGTGCTACTTCAGCCGCCTCCATCACCATTTCACCAAGTGTTGGGTGAGCATGAATCGTGAGTGCCACATCCTCAAGCGTCGCGCAAAGCTCAATGGCAAGAGCTAACTCAGCAATTAAGTTGGAAGCCTCCGATCCGATGACCTGTGCACCAACGAGAACGCCGGTTTTTTGATCCGCAATCAGTTTGACAAAACCTTCGTCTGCCAATAATGATACCGCTCTGCCATTGGCAGCATATGGGAACCTACCTATTGCAATATCACCGTACTTATCTTTGGCCTCTTGCTCTGTGAGTCCTACCATCGCGATCTCTGGGTCGGAAAATACCACCGCCGGAATGCAACGATAATCGACAACACTCGGTAACAAAGCAATGGCTTCCGCTGCTACTTTGCCTTCATATGAAGCTTTATGCGCTAGCGCTGGTCCCGCAACGATATCTCCGATCGCATAGATATGTTCAATATTCGTTCGCCCTTGTTGGTCAACTTCAATAAGACCTTTGTCCCCTATCTTCACACCAATTTCAGAAAGTCCAAGTTCATCAGTGTTGGGGCGACGACCCACCGTAACAAGCACATACTCTGCAGAAACTTCTTGATCTTTATCACCAACCGTAAAGGTCAGCTTGATATCCTTATCCGTTTCTTGCACACTTTTCGCCATAGCCCTCGTGAAAACATCCACATCATAGGCCTTTAACTTGCGACTGACAAGACGCGATAACGAAGCGTCAAACGTGGGCAGTATCGACTCTGTACCTTCCACAATCGTCACCTTCGTGCCGAATTTGGCATAAGTCTGCCCGAGCTCAATTCCGATATACCCGCCACCTACGACGATGAGACTCTCCGGAACATGGTCTAAAGCTAATGCCTCGGTAGAGGACAAGACGCGCGATCCATAAGGCAATGCACGTAGTTCAACAGGACGCGAGCCTGTCGCCAAAATGCAGTGTTGAAAGCGGTACGTATGTGCTTCATTTTCCGTCATGACTCGAGCTTCACTCGGCTTTGAGAAATACACTTCACCATGCAAGACTTGAATTTTATTCGCCTTCATCAGCGTCTTCACGCCGCCCGTCATTTTGTCGACCACGCTTTGCTTCCAGGTTTGAACGCTTGAAAAATCAAGTTCCACGGAAGTTTTAAGACCTGGATAAGATTGTTGCTTAACCATTTCATATTGGTGTGCTGAAGAAATTAATGCCTTTGATGGAATGCATCCCCGATTTAAGCACACTCCGCCTAACTCGGCTTTGTCTACCAAGGTCACTTGTTTACCCAACTGTGCGGCACGGATGGCAGCCACGTAACCACCAGGGCCACCACCAACCACCAATACTTCTGTTTCTTCCGCCAAATCACCGACAACCATCTTTTACACCCCCATCAACAACAAACGCGGATTTTCAAGCATACTCTTAATCTCATTGACAAAGTTTTGCGCTAGCGCCCCATCAATGATGCGATGGTCAAAACTGAGCGACAAAGCCATCATACTACCAGGGACGATTTCACCATTTTTGATAACAGGTCGTTCTGTGATACGACCAACGCCAAGAATCGCCACTTCAGGATAATTAATAATCGGTGTAAAGAACATCCCGCCAGCTGAACCGATGTTGGTTATGGAAATCGTGCTACCTTTCATCTCTGCCGGTGCCAGTTTATTCGTGCGCGCCCGCGTCGCCATATCATTGATCTTTTGCGCGACTTCCCACATGTTTTTTCGGTCGGCATCAGTCACAACCGGTACCACAAGACCACGTTCCGTATCTGTCGCGATACCAACATGGTAGTAATGCTTTAAGACGACTTCTTGTCTTTCTTCATCAAACTCGGCGTTCAATTGTGGATACTTTTTACAGGCCGCTACAAGGGCCTTAACAATAAACGGCAAATACGTAATCTTAATATCCCGTTGTGCTGCAAGCGGCTTGATCTCGCCACGCAATGCCACAAGTTCTGCCACATTAGCTTCATCCATCACAGTGACATGAGGCGCCGTGTATTTTGATTTGACCATAGCTTGAGCGATAAGACGGCGAATCGAAGTAAGGGGAACTCGCTCTTCCTCTAAAGCGGTAGTACCCGTTGATAATATCGTCCCTGAATCAACTTTGGACACCGCATTTTGTGTCGTGACCTCAATTTGCTCCTGTAAAGGCACAGTCACCTCGTTGACAGGTACGCCTCCGGTGGCAAGAAACTCTTCAACATCTTGCTGCGTAATTTTTTTATGGTTTCCGGTTCCTGTAACAAGACTTAAATTCACACCGTGCTCCCGTGCGAATTTGCGCACGGCAGGCGTAGCTAAGACTTCATTCGCTGGTACAGAAGATGTTGCAGGGACGTTTACCGGTTGCGGACTCTGATTGCGAAGCACTTGATCCTGTACCTGACCGAGTCCAGCCTGATCCACTGCGGATGTTTTCACATCTTGTTGCAACGGTTCTGATGCTATCTGCGTAGCAGTGGTTGTGGCATTGCCTTCACCTTCGACTTCTAAAATAATGATCAAATCACCAACGGTGACCGTTGTACCATCAGGCACTTTGATATCAAGCACTTTGCCATCAACTGGACTTGGCAACTCGACCATGGCCTTATCATTTTCAACTTCAGCAAGGACATCATCTTCCTTAACGACATCGCCCACTTTAACGATCCAATGATCGATGCGTCCTTCATGAAGACCTTCACCTAATTCCGGAAAACGAAACTCATGAATACCCATGTCAATCAACACCCCCTACCAATTACAAAACTAACACACGATCCAGACCTTTAAGTACCCGATCCGATGAAGGAAGCCAAATCTCTTCAGCCATGGCAAATGGATACACCGTATCTGGAGCGGCGATACGTAAAACGGGACCTTCAAGATAATACAGTGCATGTTCATTGATTTGTGCCATCACTTCTGCAGCGATACCCGATTTTTTTTGCGCTTCTTGCAACACAACTGCACGATGCGTCTTTTTAATCGATGTGGTAATCGTCTCAATGTCAATCGGGCTTACTGTGCGAAGATCGATAACTTCCGCTTGAATTCCTTTTGTTTTTGCCCAGTCATCCGCAGCTTTTATAGCTGTCTGCACCATGGCTCCATAAGTCACGACTGTAACGTCTTTTCCTTCGCGAACTACATTCGCTTGACCAAGCGAAACGGTATACGCTTCTTCTGGGACTTCCTGACGAAAAGACCGGTATAATTTCATGTGCTCCATGAAAAATACAGGATCGTCGTCCCTGATGGCCGAGATAAGCAATCCCTTAGCATCATAGGGATTCGATGGGATCACAACTTTAATCCCTGGCGATTGAGCAAGCAGCCCTTCTAGGCTATCAGCGTGCAACTCAGGCGTTTTAACCCCACCGCCAAATGGTGTTCGGTACACAATCGGACAAGAATACCTGCCAGAAGAACGATAGCGCATGCGAGCGGCCTGACCCACAATCTCATCCATCGCTTCAAACGTGAAACCGATGAATTGAATTTCCGCGATCGGCCGAAACCCTTGAACGGCAAGTCCTGTTGCTAACCCGGCTATGCCTGATTCGGCAAGCGGTGTATCGAACACACGATTTTCGCCAAACTTCTTTTGCAAACCGTCCGTCGCACGAAATACGCCGCCGCTTTGCCCCACGTCCTCTCCGAATAAAAGCACCCGCTCATCGCGTGCGAGTTCCACATCCATCGCATTGGTTATCGCTTGAATCATTGTCATTTGCGCCATGATCAGTGCCCCTCTCCCTCTGCAAACTCCGCCTTTTGCGCGATAAGATCTTGTGGCAATTGCGCAAACATCGAATCAATCAAACCTTCGACAGTCATCTTTGGCACGGCATCTGCTTTGGCTAACGCGTCATTAACAGCCGCTTTTGCTTCTTCAATTGTCTTTTCTTCATCAGATACCGACCACAGTTGTTGCTTTTCTAAAAAAGCACGCAAGCGTACTAACGGATCTTTTTTTTGCCAACTTTCTTCAAGTTCTTTTGTGCGATAGCGCGTCGGATCATCGCCGCTCATCGTATGAGGACCATAGCGAAAGGTAATTGACTCGATCAGACCAGGACCATGTCCCGCACGAGCCCGTTCTACCGTCTGTTTGGTAGCTGCATACACTGCCAAAGCATCCATACCATCTACTTGAATGCTAGGCATGCCAGCGGCAACCGCTTTTGACGCCAACGTTGTAGCAGCCGTTTGCTTAGCTACGGGAACAGAAATCGCAAATTGATTGTTTTGCACGATAAATACCGCAGGCAATTGATATGCCCCGGAAAAATTGATTCCTTCATAAAAGTCACCTTGTGATGTACCGCCATCGCCGATATAGGTTAGGGCAACCCGCTTTTCTTGTTTTAGCTTAAAGGCCATCGCAATACCTGCGGCTTGCACGATTTGTGCGCCAATGATAATTTGCGGCATCAGTACGTTAACACCCTTTGGCACTTGACCGCCTGCTTGATGACCGCGGGAATAAAGGAAAGCTTGATACATTGGAAATCCATGCCAAACAGACTGAGGGATATCTCGATAACTTGGTAAAATGAAATCTTCTTTTGTCGTGGCAAATTCACTAGCAATCATCGAAGCTTCTTGCCCAGCTACAGGCGCATAAAAACCCAATCGACCTTGCCGAGTCAATTTGACAGCGCGCTGATCCCAGATCCGGGTAAATACCATCCGTCGCATCAATTCGCGCAATTCATCGTTTTGCAGCGCTGGAATCCTATCTGGATTTGTAACGTTACCTTCTTCATCTAAAATCTGCAGATATTGTACAGGCTTTTCTTGCAGTGTGGAACTCATCAAAGTCACCTCGGCCTACATAATAGTCTTTATGGAGTAGTTAATTAGGATTATAATACAGTTCGCAAATTTAGTATAGTACAGATGCTATTTTATTGAAAATTATTTGCTTGCACAGCATGTTCCTGTTATAACGATCATTGTGTACACCATTCGTCAAGAAGGAGGACTGGTTTCATGGCAGCGTCATCACTCAATCGAACAATTGAGGGTCATACTCTTTTTAGCGAACATCTTAAAGAAGATCGGCTAGTAAAAGTTTACTTGCCGCCCAATTACGATCGCACTAGAAAATACCCGATTTTATACTGCCACGATGGTAATGAATTTTTTACGCATGGTCGAATTGCGACTATTGCGACGCATATGATCGAAAAGGAATTGATTGCTCCTATGCTCATTGCAGGCATTGCTGTATCACCACAGCACCGCACTGACGACTATTCCTTAGACGGGGCGCGCAACGAAGAGTATGTCCGATTTGTCGGTGAACAATGTATTCCTTTTGTTGAATCATGCTATCCTATTGCAACAGAGGCACGTTATATGGCTGGTATTTCTTTAGGCGCCGTAGTCACGCTGATCCTGCATGCACGCAACCCTGAGTATTTTTCGCACTTAATGCTGTTCTCGACTGCACTTCGAAAGCCTGTGTTATCATGGCTTAAAGAAGCGCCATTGTCGACAAAAGTCAAAGCCTACATGCTGATTGGTACAGAAGAGGATCGGGCGCAAACTCCGATAGGTGTTTTTGACTTTTTACATCCCAATGAAGAGGGGCGTTACCTCTTGCGGGATAAAGGGATCGAGACAACATTCGTGGAAAGTCCGGGGTCTCACATCTGGGGATTCTGGCAAAAGCATCTTCCACATGGTTTTTTGTGGTTACAGTCATAGATAGTGCAAGCTTTGGCAACATTGAGTGAGCAGGGGATCGATTGGCAAGCGCCACATCGTCTCGCTTCTCGCCAAGCGATATGTAAACGTAACCATGGCCATTTCGGGCAGTTGCCTTGTTTTACAATTCCGTTACAATAATCATGTTTTTGAATAGGGCCATACTATGCAACAGTATCGCGCCTCAAATTCGTGGTACTGGAGGAGCCGCTCATATCCATGTATACAGAATGGCAATGGATACATCCTGTTTTTATCGCACTGGCCATCATAGCTATCCCCTACGCACTCATCAACTTTGGGTCGTTGAAGCGGGTCCTAATCGGTCGCCCTATTCGTTCACGCGAATTGGCTGATGATCATCGTAAACTACTATGGTTCGTTGCCTTACCTATATTAGCTGCTGATTTATATTCTTCTGTCGCTTATGGACCAGAAGCAGGGATAACTGAACTTGTAGGGCTTGGCCCTTCCGCAAAATGGATCATTCTCCCGATCACGCTTTTAACTGTCTTACTTCTCGGCATGTTAATCACATCCTATATCATGGGCGTGATGGCCTACCCTAGCGGCGGCGGTGCTTACGCCATAGCCAAAGACAATTTTAAGCACTCTATTGTATCGCTAATCGCTGCGAGTTCTTTATTAATTGACTATGTCTTGACCGTTGCCGTGTCAGTTTCTGCTGGTGTTCAAGCAATCGCATCGGCTTACCCAGCCATTGAACCTCGAGCAACGCTTCTATCGATCTTATGCATCTTCATCATTCTGGTGGTTAATTTACGCGGCGTATCCGAATCGGCTACAATTTTTGCATGGCCCACCATACTTTTTATGCTGTTTATGTTTCTTATCATTGCCCTTGGATTTTCCGATGAACTGCAACATGGGTTTATCCAGCCGCATACGCCTCCATTTGGCGTTATCCCAAAAGCACTGAGTACGCTATTGGTCCTTAAGGCGTTTAGCTCAGCTTGTTCTGCCCTAACCGGTCTTGAAACCATATCCAACGCAGTGCCAATTTTTCGCAAGCCGTCCGAACGTGGTGCGATTAAAGCTTATATCGCCCTTGGAGTAATTACCGGTGTCACGTTGCTAGGTTTTGCTTACCATCTTTACGTCATGGGTATTAGTGTCAATCCCAGTCAAACGATGCTCTCTCAATTGTCCGCCTTATACCTGGGTCACGGTTTTTTGTTTCAGGTCATGTCTTGGACTACGTTTATCGTACTCATTCTTGCGGCGAATTCGACTTTCACGGGATTCCCGCAGTTGGCTGCACTTGTGGCTGGTGATGGATTTTTACCGCGAGCTCTTTCCCTTCGCGGCGATCGCCTAGGGTACTCAAATGGCATGCTTGTGCTAGCCGCCTTATCCGCCTTGCTCATTGAAACATTCAGTGCACAGACAAACGCACTCATTCCGCTATATGCTATCGGTGTGTTCGTAGCATTCACGGTAGCACAACTGGGTCTCACACGACGCTGGTACCACGTGCGTGGTTCGCATTGGAAAGTGAAAGCGACAATTAATTCCATTGGATCCCTTGTCACTGCTTTGGTTGCCATTATCTTTGCGGTAACCAAATTCACCAGCGGCGCCTGGATTGTTTTAATTATCCTGCCGCTCCTCGTCATCAGCGCTTTAGCGATTCGACGTCACTACAATCAAATCGCCAATGAACTACGGATCAATTTACAGGAAATGCATCCTACAGAGCATCAGGTGATCTCGATTGTGATGATATCGAGCATTAATCGCGTCGTTCTAAACACCCTATCATTTGCTCAATCCATTCATACAGACGTGATCGCGTTGTATATCGGGTTTAATGATGAATCTCTTGAAAAAATGGAGAGGAAGTGGGAGGAGTGGGGAAGCCCTTGTCGGTTGGTTACCATAAAAAGCGAATACCGTTCTTTACTCATACCGATGTCCCGCTTTATCAAACGCATCGAATTATGGACCGGGGGTAAGCCAGATCATATTCACGTTCTTATACCTCAATTCATTCCCAAAAAATCCTGGCATTTTATCTTGCACAATCAGACTTCGTTCATGATGCGTGCCTGGTTGTTGCGGCATAAAGACGTCATCGTAACCACGTTACCTTATCATCTTCATAACTGAGACAGTGTTGGCCAGCGCAACTTAGCGCTGGCTATTGTTTTGAGTCATCCAATTTACCAAATAACTATTCAAGTCGGAGTAGCTCATCTTCGATAAGTTCCAATTGCGCATGTTCAGCTGTTTCATTCTTTTTGACAAAAAGCAACAAGCGCATGGCAAGAAGTGAATTGCGTACTTCATTGACAAATGACCACGGCACGACTTTAGCATCGTGTATGGAATCCGCAAGTTGCGTTCGTCTTTCCACGGCAAGATGCTTGTGTTGACGACCAAGCCAGGCAATATAGGTGTAGCCCATGATCTGAATCAAGATCACCGGAAAATTGCTGATGGGCATACCTTCACGAAAAAAATGAATCGACGTGATAATCAAACCACCGAGAACGGCCGGTACAAAACCAACTACATAACCCATGGCCCCTGCAAGTACAGCCTCGATCCCCAAATCCGGGTTATGCGTAGCAATGCCCCAGATGAGCAAGACCGTTCCTATAAGAGCGGCAATTAAAGTAGCGCGTGAACGCAAATTATCCAGTACCCATGAGTCAGTACGCTCAACGATAATCTGGATCCAAAGCCACACTGATTTTATGATCCGCCTCATCTGGACATTCCTCCAAAATGCATTCCCTACGTTTAGGGTAGACAATGAACGAATGTTTTACATGACATAAAACAACCGCACTTACTAGTCCATGGGGACTAAGCGCGATTGTTTGCCATATCATGAATGCCAACCCATCCTAACATGTGGAAAACCTTGATGTAGCGGATTTTCTCCACATTCAAACTGCACTGACGTATGAACGATGTAAAATTTGGCCAGTAATATTTTCTCGATCTCATCAAGCATAAGGTCAGTTTGCGCAACCCTTGTATCCGCACTCACAACGACATGCAAAGACGCAGCAAACTCGGTGTCAGAAACGCCCCAAATATGCACATCATGGACGGCAACAACACCTGCCATGATACGTATATGATCGGCGACAACATCGACGTCGATCAACCGCGGCGTACCTTCCATCAAAATGAGCAAAGCTTCACGCACGATTCGCCAAGACGTATACATCATAATCGCGACAAGCAACAAGCTGATCGCAGGATCTAGCCAATCAAGATGCGTGAGCCAAATCCCCACCGCCGAAAGTATAACCCCCAATGAGACGATAGCATCACCAGCAAAATGCACCAAGGCGCTACGAATGTTCAAGTTTGTGCCGCCAACATACAACGTCGTTACAATAGTTGCGTTAACGAAAAAGGAAATAAGTGCCGCCGCCAACATCCAAATCGGATTAATAGAGACAGGATGAAAAAAACGCAACAGCGTTTCAAAAGAGACAATCAAAGACAGCAAGATCAGGGAGACGCCATTGACGAAGGCGGCAACAACCGTACCGCGAGAATAGCCAAAACTCATCGCTTTAGTACTGGGCTTATGTGCTATACGCTGTGCATACAACGTGATAATAGCAGCCAAAAGGTCTGTGCCTACATGAGCCGCATCAGATAGTAGAGCCACGCTATGCGACAGCATGGACGCGATCAACTCAAAAGCCAATAAAACAGCGACAAGGCCGCTTACCACCCACATCTTGCGCTCCGAAGGCAACTCCACCGCCTCCTCATGCAGGAACTATGGAACCTTCTATTATCGTCTCATTATCAACATGGGCTACACTACATCTGAATGAACTATTAACGATAGTCCATGTGGATTATCACTCTACTACATTGCGTATGCGTGTAATAAACATTTCCAATCTCGGACGAATGCGACGCATCCAGTCTATATCATCAATGGCATCCAAATACGTTGCAATCAAAGCATCATAGATACTGTGCCCTTCCCACCACAGTCTAAAACAATCACACATGAAATCGTCAGATAACGCCTTCGTTTGTTCACCAAATAGTAACAATTTCCTTTCAATGTCATGGGCATCCATCTCACGGTTTGCTTCCATCAAGTATTTACTATAGGCGATTATGTCACGAAGGATTGCACGATCCTGCAACGTCACTTTCATGATCAACCACACCCATTTTCCTTAACAAACGTATCGGCGGCCGATAATGTCAATGGCCTACTCAATAAAAAACCTTGCATTTCATCGCAATCATGTTCATACAAAAAATCCAACTGTTCTTTCGTTTCAACGCCTTCAGCAATCACTCGCAAACGCAAACTATGGGCGAGCGAAATAATAGCTCGTGTAATAGCGATGCCATCTGCTACATTAGGAATATCACGCATGAACGACTGGTCAATTTTCAACGTTTGGATCGGAAATCTCCGTAAATAACCTAACGATGAGTACCCCGTTCCAAAATCATCGATACTGACACGTACGCCAAGTTGTTCAAGCTCTTGTAACGTTTTATACGCTTGAGAGACGTTGGTCATGGCGATGGACTCAGTAATCTCAAGCTCCAGCAGTTCAGGATTGAGACCCGTTTCATTCAATATCGTAGAAATCATCTGCGCGAGATCCGGTTGCTGAAATTGTCGCGCAGATAAGTTGACGGCAATTCGAAAAAATGTATAGCCTTCCTGAACCCATACTTGCCTTTGACGGCACGCCTCGGTCAACACCCACTTGCCAATAGGAACGATCATACCTGTTCGCTCGGCAATAGGAATGAACAAAGATGGTAAGACAAGACCAAGATCGACATTATTCCAACGTAGGAGTACTTCCATACCAGTCATTTGCCCTGTTGCAATATCAAATTGCGGTTGATAGTACAGTAAAAACTCATCATTGATAAGTGCCTTATGTAAGCGTTTCTCCATCTCCATACTGTCATGGGGAGCCATAACGGGATCATACAACTGATAGCTGTCTCCACCAAACTCTTTAGCATGGTACAACGCTAATCCAGCTTGTTCTAACAGTTCTTGCGCTGTTGGACAGCCTTCAACAGAACGCAATCCCCCACTGACAGTAACAAAAAGCTCTTGATCAGATAACGTCATCGGTTCTCGCAAAGTTCTGAATATGTCATCAACCACACACGTGAGGTTTTCAGTCTGAGAAATTTGTATGAGCATACCAAACTCGTCGCCACCCATACGTGACAACCCTCGACATGACGTCATATCACCTAAACGCCGCGCGACCTCAATCAAAATGGCATCGCCAACGTGATAACCGTAACTCCCATTTATTGTACTAAGTCGATCAATATCTATAAGTAACAGCGCGATATCCGGAGTATGTTCCGTGTTATAAAGTCTATAAGACACATCATGCGTAACTTGTTTCAAAAATCGTGTTCGAGAAATGAGTCCGGTCAATTCATCATCAGGCGAATCTCGATGGACAAAAGGTTCATGTAACTCTCGGAGCAAAATACAGGTTGCCACTTGTCTGTCATTTGTCACCGGAAAAGCTTCTATAATGCCTCTTTTCACCTTACCCGAACGCATCTTAAAATCGATCGTCCGTTGAATCGGACCAGCTCGCAGATGCTCATCCAAGCCATTCGCAAAACCTAACGCATCGTTGTCTAAAATATCACGGATGGTGCACGTCGATAACTCTTGATGATCATACCCCATCCATGCGTGCGCAGCGTGGTTAGCGTAACGGATGATGCCCACGTCATCCACGATCAAGACGCCAACATACATGATATCGGCGGCACGCTGGAGCCACTGCGCTGAATTCCAGTCGGTCATAGTCAGTAATCGCCTCTCCCTGTCGTCCACAATCATCATTACATGTTCTTACTCTAAAAAACAAGAGCCATTTGTCGCATGACAAACATCACAAAAGTAAAACCTGAGCTATGATATACTGTGGTCAATCATGACAATTCAGCCACAAAATCGGGGGCGACAATCTACATGCAGACGGGGAACATAAAAAATCTATCAAAGTATAGCTTTCACCCCGATCTATTACCTACTGTTTTTATCCTCTTCGCATTTCTTCATTTTACAATTGGTGTTGTCCTCGGCGCAACGATGGCCATTAATCTTTCGTTCGCTAGTGTTTTATTACCCATTCACGCAGAGATCAATCCATTCGGTTGGTTAACTATGCTGATCTATGGAATGACGTATGCTATTTTAGCATTATTTGCTGGACTTAAGATGCACTATCCTGTCTTCGGATGGCTTCATTTCCTTTTCGCTGAACTTGGCATCATCCTCATTTCATGGACCGCTATCGACCATACACAGTTAGTACTTATTATTGGAACTTTTTGTCAATTTATGGCCCCTTTGTTTTTTATGGGCAATATCTTGACATCTGTGTTTTTTTCGCGAAAACAACGGGCACAAAACCCACTTGTACAAGCAACGCCAGAGGCTGCGCAGCGTACTGTTGAACTTTCGCAAACATTTTTTATTAAAGAGTTTTTTGGTCGTTCATCGCAATCCAAACAGACAGATCGAATTGCTCGTCGTGGAACAGACATCTCGCTGATGATTTTTATTATTGGAATGCTTATCGCCTTTATCGATACTATCACAGGCTCCTTTAATCCAGGTTCTTTGCCGCCACAACCTGTTTTGATTCTCGTTTTTTTCGGCTGGATCGCTGGCACTGTGTTGGCTGTCTCCTTACATCTATACCCGCGATATGCACGCTATGGCGTTATAAAAAGATGGCAAGCATCTGCAGGACAAGTAATCTGGCTTGTTGGCACGTTGATGGCAACAATCGGAGCCTATGGACCCGGCATGATCATGGACATTGGTTTACGTATGCTAGGCGTATCGTTTCTCTGGTTTTCTTCACTGTATCTACTTCCAATGCATCGTGCATTTCGCGGCATAACTCATACAATCGCTTTCAGTTGGTTTGCAAGTTGGGTGTTCGCGTTTGTGTTTGGTCTTTTTCTCGTTAGTGGATGGGACCCTTTTTCACCATTTATGTTACACCTGCTTTTTTTGGGATGGATCACGACGCTAGCCTATGGCATCGGTCATACGTTTTTCCCTCTCCTTTTGCAAAAAAAACCGCTTGGCCCTTTGTCCCTGTGGCAAGTGATCGGTTCTGTACTTGGCGTATCGCTCATGGCCGTATCATTTTTCCTTATGCAATCCGGCATGTATTTTGCACTAGCCACTATACTACTCGGTATAGGTGGAACAACTGCGGGAACATTCGCTCTCATCTTTATTATTTCTTTTTTGGTAGCTAAGACAAGCTCCCCTAGAAAAATCCAATAAAGCATGCGTCATCCGGGCTCTAGCACAGGAACTTCGCCCTGATCATTCGTATCGTATAGACGAAAAACCTATGTAGGGGGTTATTGTCTATGGAATTTAATACAACCACAATGCAGCAATATCACGGTCAGTGGATTCGCTGCGAATCTTTATATGGAACACATCACGGGCTTGTGTCCCATATTCTAGAACACGGCATTTTATTGGCCCATGCTGTACAACTTTCGTCGTTAAACGAGAAGCAGGACAATGAAATTGAAGTACTACCCAATGCCCCAGACGTAGAAGCGCAGGATCCTATATTGCAATTTTTCCCTGGTCCATTCATACCACCTGCACCAGGCCTCTTTATCCCCTATGGCGCTATGCTCGGCGTATATGGCATGCGCCCTGGTCTGTATTGGTAAAATTAAATCCATGGTGCAACCAGGTAGCGAGATGGATACTACCTGGTTGGTTTTTATCCAGATTGTTCTTATCCGCGTTGTACAAGCAAATCTCGCATAGTCAACGCCATTTGGCTTAGCTGTTGTGCTAAATTCCGTACTTTTTCCATGCTTTTGAGCTGACCTTCATCCGTGGCACCGATGGCGCTAAGTGCTGTGTTCATTTCCGATGTTCGATCCATAATGGGCGCTAGATGATGTTCAAGAGAAGCAATCGTATTCTTTACCTGAATGATATCAACTCGGTCCCCAATAGATGACATTTTGCAAACATCTTGCATCACAGCAAGGATTTGCCTTATTTCAACAATAGCCTGTGCCGTCACCTGTTTGTTCACAGTGATATTATGTTCTACATGACCAAGGACATCGGCAATATGCAGGGCACCGCGAACCGTTTGATCGCCTTGTACAACGAGTTTGGAGAAGGATGTCGACATCTCTGAAGAAGTCAACGCAATGCCTGAAATCAACTCATTAAGCGTGGTAACCATCACATCGATATTTCTCGCCAAGTCTCCGATATCATCGTTTCGATCGCAATAAGGATGCAAATCAGTCACGAGTTTCCCTGATGCCACATCACGCACAGTGTCCACCATGGCAAGGATAGGCCGCGATACGAGTCGTCGAACGAATACCCCGATAAGGGTAAGCGCTACCACAACTGCTAAAAGTCCGATACCAAGGACATCAGTCATAAGTTTACTAATGACACGCATATCGCTCACAAGGGAAAAGGTCACGCTCGCCGCATACACCGTCTGTCCATTGACATGTATAGGAGCCACGATGCGCAGTGTCTGTCCACTTGCATTCGTTATCACGGTATTGCGTTCTACAGCAAGCTTACTATCAGGCGTCGCTTGGGAGCCTATGCGTTTCTTATCGGTGGAGGCTATATCATACAAATAACCTGTGAGTTTATAAATATCAAATGCTCGAATATCGTGATCCTGCGCTTTTAAATGCAATAAAATCGATTCAAATTCAAAATCAGGTATACCACTTTCGAGTGCTGAATCGATCGTTTTGATAACGGATATCGCTTTTTGCTGAGCTTGATCGATAATCATAGTCCGCGTTGTCTCATACACGGTAAATAGAGTTAACGAAAGGATAACAAGGCACAAAAAACCTACCGTCAAGACGAGCTTCTTATACAGCGACATGACAAGGCCGTCCTTTCGCCGTTTCCCTTGAACAAACCTAATTTTAACATTATAGTAGGCTATATAATGGCTCTTTGCAACCATCGAACTATGGTTGTTTTGTCGTAACCGAGGTGTACCTGATGAATGCCAATGTTGATGCGGCAACGATGCGAAAAATCAATCGAGCTACTGTCCTTCATGTGATTCGCGACAAACGAACCACATCCCGTATTGACATTGCCCAAATCACAGGACTCAATAAAGCAACGGTATCCTACCTTGTCGATGATTTGATCAAAGAACAACTTGTCGAAGAGATCGGTTATGGTTCGTCAAGTGGTGGGCGCAAGCCAGTACTCTTAAAATTCAACGCTAATGCTACGTTTGCCATAGGTGTCGATGTACAAATTTCACAAATGACAACCATTGCCGCTAACACGCGCGGGGAAATCATTTATAAACGAAGCACGCCAATCAGCGTATTGGATGATGAACAAAACTATAAAGAACATCTCATCGATGTTATTAAGTTAGAAGTTGATACAGCCATACGTTCAGTTCCAAAAAGTCCTTATGGTATCGCTGGAGTAGGAATTTCTTTGCCAGGTATCGTCAACTTCACCACAGGAACGGTATACTATCTTCCAAATATCCATATCTCTAATTGGGATTTTTTATCTGATTTGCAAGAAAGATTAGCTGTGCCTATTTTCGTTGATAATGACGCCAACTGCGGAGCTTGGTGCGAATTTACACGAAGAAGCAATCGTGTGAAGAATCTTGTTCATGTACAAGTCGGGATTGGTATTGGCGTCGGATTAATCGTAGATGGAAAGCTCTATCGCGGAAGTGGTGGACTAGCTGGGGAATTTGGACATATGACGATCTCTGCGATGGGTTTTGAATGCGCTTGTGGCAACTATGGTTGCTGGGAAGAATACGCCTCAGAGCGAAGCCTGGTGCGCTACATTCGTGAGTCCGGAGCCAGTTTGCCTCCGATCACTGGCGATACGACGGTGGTTGAACACATCCTATACGAAGCTCAGCATGATAATCGTGCGTATATCCGCGCCTTTCACAGTCTTGGGCAGTACCTTGGCGTCGGCATCGCGAATATCGTCAACGGTTTAAATCCAGAGCAAGTCACGATAGGCGGTTACCTGTCACGAGCTGCCACCTTCATTTTGCCAGAAGTGGAACGGGTCTTACAGCATCGTGCCTTACTTGAAAATAAGGATATTACGTTGACCATCGCAGCTAACGACGCAGCCGCCGTAGGGGCTGCATTAATTGTCGTGGATCATACGTTATTTGCCGCTCCCCAAGAAGCCTTATAGTTCCAGATCGCCTTCCACTTCAAAAGAAGAGATAAGCTGACGTAATTCCATCGCCATTTGATGCAACAACGCAGCTGATTGGTTCACACGTTGAACCGCACGAAGTTGTTCACTCACGGTATCACTAACTTGTCCCACATCGAGCGCGGTTTGCATCATATCTTCGTACATGTCTTGTAAAGAGGTTAGCATCTTTTGCAAGGCATCTTCAATGGCGATAACCATGTCAGGTTGCGCTTCATAAGCCTCATTGAGTGTGGTACATTGTGGTTCCAAAGCATGCAGACTGTCAAAAAGAACCCTTACTTCGGATGTCGTTTCAAACATCACTTGTAAGCGTAACAAGGATCCCTCATCTTTTAGTGATAAATCTCTCAGAACCTTAGAAACATTGTGCACACCGTCGAGCGTACGTTGAGATTGTGTTTGCAAATCTTCAAAAGAGGCCGTAATGAGCGAGAGCGCCCGAGAAATTCCTTCGATAAGGCTCTCTAAACTGTGTTCCATCGAGACAAAGCCCCGCGCTAACATACCCACCTCATCACGACGCAATGCCTCTGTTTCAACATGCCCAAAAGCATGCCTGCGAGCGATATCTTGTGCAGCACTAGCTATAGCCGTGAGTGGGTTGGACAAAAGGCGTTTAGAGAAAAACCACAAAAATGCTACGGCTACAACCATAGCCACCAAACCAACCCCTAGTACGCGCAGCAATAATGATCTAATGAGCGCCATATCGCGTGCAATGGATATCTGCATATGCGCCAAGTACACCGTATGACGACTTACTTGCACGGTAGTCGTAAGATCAAGAAGATGTCCGATAATTTTGGTGACTACGACACCATTTTTATGTGTCGTATCAGGTATCCGCTGAAGATCAAAGCGATGAATCTGTGTATCTTGTCGCTTTAAGTACACAACAATGTCCTGCATTTGATATGGCGATATATTACTTTGCAACGCAGAATCAACCGTCAGAATCACAGATAGCGCTTTCTTCTTCGCTTGATCCACCATCATACTTTGACTTTCGTCATAAACAATAGCGAGGGTGACTGAAAGAATGAGAAATAAAATCGTACTTACAAGTACGATAAGCTTCTTATAAAGAGGCACATACCTTCCCTCCGCCTCGACCTTGCCTGGCGCCTCAAAATCGACTGATTTTAGACTAAGTATATGTCAGTCTAAAAGTTTGTCAATCAAGACAAGGATTGGGTGAGGCGGATGGGTATTTACACCTATTCATGTGACGTAAAATTAGCGACAACCTTGTGTAACTCGAACGCCATGTCACGCAAGTGATTGGCGAATCCATGGATTTCTTCAACAGTACTTAATTGACGATGTGCATACTCAGTAACATCTGAGATTTCCACCGAAGAACTATTTGTAGTTTCTGTCATATCGTGAAGTGCCACCTTGACTTGCCGGGAATGATCTGCAATTCTTTCCATCGATGTAGCACAAGACGTAATTTGGCTAGCGACGGAACCCGTCAATGTGGCAATTCCCCGAAACACATCTGTCGTTTGAACGATAGTGTGAAGTCCCGATTCAACGGAGTTATTGGCCTCCAGGGCAAGTTTCATCGAATCTCGAATATCGACTTGCACCTGATGAACCACCTTCGAAATTTGCTCAACCAATTCCTTAGTGTGATCGGCAAGCGTGGTCACCTCGCTTGCTACGACACCAAACCCTCGACCGTGCTCCCCAGCTCTCACAGCTTCTATCGAAGCATTTAATGCCAACAAATTGGTGCGTCTTGCGATTTCATGAATTTGTCCTGTAATAGCTTCAATTTGTTGAGAACGAACCAAAAGTTGTTCGTTAGCTTCTAATGTCTTGCTCGTCGTTTGATTGATCGCTACCATCTGCGATGCAATGCCTTCCAAGGTCATGCTGCCTTCTTGTGCCTTTTTGAGTGATTGATGAGAAGCATCCACGGCCTCCATCGTTGTTTTGACAATCGAGTCAATTTCATTTGCTACTAAGGACATCGCATCAGCCGACTCAAGGGATTTCGAAAGTTGACTTGTTAAGCGACTCGATACATTTCCAATCACATTTACAACCTCATTAGCACCATGAGCCGTTTCATCTGAAGTGGCGACAAGCTGTTGCGATGCTGCACTAAGCTCCGAAGCGGCACCAACAATGCCACCAACGATTGTCTGGAGACTTGTCGCCATACTGTGAAATGCCCGCATCAATTGTCCAATTTCATCTTTTCTATCCACAGATGACGTGAGTCCAATATCAAAGACGCCATCAGCGATACGCTTTGTCTGCTTAATGAGAACCAAGAGCGGTCGTGAGACAAGACGAGAAATCATGAACCACAAGACAAGTGCCATTACAACAACCGCCGCAAGACCCGTCAGCAAAGTTTGCCACAATAACTCCTGAGCTACAACTAAATCTTGGCCAAGCGATATGGTAACATCGGCATAATAAGCCATGTGACCATTTACATTGATTGGGGCACCAATAACGATATCGTTTCCTTGAACAGATGTTGTAAATTCAGCCTTAGCCGCATCGCTTTGCACCAGATTGCTCACTTGCGTACCAATGTGTTGCACATCGGTTGAGGCGATAATATACCCGTCACCGTTCGTTTCAAAAATATCGAACGTCTTTATAAATGTTTCTCTCTTATGTAAGTTCTGCAATATTTTCTGAAAATCCGTGGAAGAAATATTCGCATCTAGTGCAGCAGTCACGGTAGCAATAATCGACTGTGCCTTATTCTCCGAACTTGTAATAATGATGGATCGGCTCTTTACATAGACAACAGATAAAGTCAACCCAAAGCCTAGAACCATCAATAACAACACCAAGATGGTTATTTTCTTATAAAGTGACATAAGGTCGCTCCTTATCAAAAACGGGAGGATTCTATAAGTAGAACCATCCCATGTAATGACCGCTATCTTATCCTTTAACGGATCCCGCTAATAA
>DAHWJX010000015.1:0-25236 GCA_027343965.1 Caryophanales bacterium
GGCGATCGACTGAATCCCATTGACCTGATTGTACAAGACATACACTTGTCCACCTCGGCCGATCTCTCGTTCAATCGCTTCTTTCAGCAGAACGTCACTATATTCTACCACATACGTCTGTACAGGAAAACGATTCTCAGGCGGCGTCTCGATAATGGACAAATCCCTGACACCTACCATCGACATGTGCAAAGTCCTCGGGATTGGTGTCGCAGTCAAGGTGAGACAATCCACATTATTGCGCATTTGTTTTAAACGTTCTTTATGAGTCACACCAAAACGTTGTTCTTCATCAACCACCAAAAGTCCCAAATCTTTAAATTGCAAGCCCTTTTGCAGCAGACGGTGGGTGCCAATCACGATATCTACATTGCCCGTTTTTACCCCTTCAATAACTTGATTGGCTTCCCTTTTTGTGCGAAACCGACTGAGTACCTCAACCGTGACAGGGAACCCTGCAAAACGCTCCTTAAACGTCTCATAATGCTGTTGCGCAAGAATGGTTGTCGGCACTAAGACAACCACTTGTTTGCCGTCAAATACAGCCTTGGATGCAGCGCGAAGAGCAACTTCTGTTTTCCCATAGCCGACATCTCCGCATAAGAGTCGATCCATCGGGCGGGCGCGTTCCATATCTTTCTTGATATCGGTAATAGCACGCAACTGATCCGGTGTCTCTTCATAGGCGAACATCGCCTCAAAATCATGTTGCCACTCCGTATCAGCCCGAAAAGCATGCCCGGCCGTTGCTTCACGTTGCGCATATAATTTGATCAAATCTTGGGCAATATCACGTACAGATTTTTGCACTTTACTCTTGGTTCGTGCCCAATCTGTGCCTCCGAGATGGGTGACACGAGGTTCACGCTCTTCACTGCCAAGGTACTTTTGGACTTGATTGATTTGTTCCACAGGAACATATAATTTATCGTTGCCTGCATAACGAAGATGCAAATAATCACGGTGAGTGCCGTCAACTACCAACGTTTCAATGCCCATATACCGACCGATACCGTGGCTTATGTGAACGACATAATCGCCCTCATGCAAATCCTGATAACTTTTAATGCGCGCTGCTTCAGACACATCAGCACGCATGCGCCGTGCTCGTCGTTTATTGACAAAAACCTCATTTTCCGTGATAACGACTAATTTGCCGGATGGAAGCTCAAACCCATTCGCCAAATTACCTGTGATGATCTGAGGTATAGACACATGAGGATCAAAGCCCATTCTTCGTTCGGTTTCTATCGAAAAATCTTCCAGAACCCTTTCCAGCCGCAGAGCTCGATCTTCTGACCCGGCAAGAAACACAATGTGATTTTGTGCCTTTTTATAACGCGAAATTTCTGATTTAAGAAGGGGTAACTGGCCATGGAATTGCTGCATCGTGTGCATGGTAATTGTAAGCGTGCGAGCCGCGGCAGGGGTACCTACGATATGGCGCGCAAAAAGACTTACAAATAATTGACGTGCTCCAAGGCGATGAAAGATCCGCTCTACATCGATTGGGTCAGTCAAGTCGGGAATCCATTCACCTTGCTCAAGTGCCGCTGTCATCCATTCGACGTCTTCCCTGCTAACGCGTTCCATAGTTTCTCGTAAGCGGCTTGGCTCATCGTAGACCTGAATAAAATCATGCGAAACATAATCGAGCAACGTTGATTGTTTTACATCAATAATGTTTTCATACTTAAGTAAACTTGGAAAGTGCATCCCCTCGCGCATGCGATCGATATCTCGCGAAAAATTTTGCGTTACCTTTTGTGCAATTTCATGCGATTTCACTTTTTTTAGATAGGCATCTAGGCGGTCTTGTAAGCGATCTGCCGCAGCCATCAATTGTGCGTGGGATGCAACAATCTCACGAGCTGGCCAAATTACCGTCTGCTTTACCTTATCGAGGGAACGTTGGGTTTCCGTATCAAAATATCGTATCGAATCAACTTCCACATCAAACAATTCGATACGCAAAGGCGCCCCTGCGAGTGGATAGATATCAATGAGTCCACCGCGCAAAGAAAATTGTCCCGTTGTCTCAACTTGCTCAACTCGCTCATACCCCATCATCACAAGATGTTCTGACAACTCCCTCAGATCAATCGCTTGTCCGAGCTCGATAGGAACCAATGCTTCTCGTAATCGATCTTTCGCGACCACCTTTTGACGCATTCCGCTAATCGTCGTCACGACGACACGAGCCTTTTTTTCATACAATGCCCGCAAGGTCTTCATCCGAAGAGCTGAAAGCTCAGGGCTAAAAGCGAACAAATCACCATGTGTTGCTTCTCGCTCAGGAAAAATAAAGACTTCTGTTTCATCAAGCAATTCCGTCAGATCAGCTGCAATACTTTGCACAGCCTGCATAGAATGCGCTGCGATCACTAAGCCATTTCCTTGTTCCAATAAAGCAGCATACAACATATCCCGTGCAGAGCCGGACAAACCTGAGATAGACTGTTGGGAAACACCAGAGTGAAACCCCTGAATCACCTGGGAGATTTCCCCCGTGCTCATGAAATATTGAACCAGATCCCGCACCGATATCCCCCCGACCCAAACTACAAAACAAGCCTTAGCGTCGCGCGAAGGCCCCCTGAAAGTTACTCATACCGTGTTCCGTTCGTTATTGCAGCGGTGTGTCAGATAACAGCAATTCTGGATGATAACGAAACGCTGACTCACAGTTCTCACACACCGTTTTAACATATAGCGTATGGTCTACACCATCGTACTGCAATAAATCTTGGCGCTCTTCTAGTGTCAAATCCGTGAACCCAAGTTCAGTATCTGATGCTTGCGTTGAATTGATGCGACCAAGATAGGACTTGCAATGCTTACAGTAGTATACGATATCCAAACACCATACACCCCAAATTTTCTATTTCTTGTAGTATGGGGATTAGGCTCTTAAATTAAACGTATTCATCACCGATTCAAAAGGGTCCTTACAGGTAGCTATCGCTGCTTGTGCTCCCCGTGAGATCGCTTCTTGAACGATCGGCGCCTCACTTTTTGCAAAGGCCGTTAACACATAATCAATGACCGTGATATCCTGTGGTGGCCTCCCGATGCCTAGTCGTATGCGCTTAAAGTCCTCCGTATGCGTATGTTGAATAATCGATTTAATACCGTTATGCCCACCAGAACCTCCGCTCATGCGCACACGAATTTGTCCCGCCTTTAAGTCCATGTCGTCATAGATCACAAGCAAATCATCCATCGCGTTCCCTTTGGTAAAAGAAAGCGCTGCATGGACGGCTTCACCACTATTGTTCATGAACGTCAACGGGCGCATAAAAAATATCTTTTGACCATACAAAGACGTCTCTATAACAGATGATTGCCATTTTTCTTTTGGTTTTTCCTTGTCAAGGCCCAGGGCAAGCAACGCTTTTTCAATGCACATAAACCCGACATTGTGCCGGGTTTTCGCGTACTGGCCACCGGGGTTACCAAGACCAACAATCAGTTTGGCCGCCACAGGTGTGCCTCCCATCGTTACACCACTTGGTTCATGTATCAAATAATTCGCTGATCGATCTCATCTCATGCACACGTAAGATCGATTCAGCAATAATTTCGGAAACAGATAATACTACAAGTTTTCTACTTTGCGTCTCTTCAGGGATCATGATGGTATTTGTAACGACGACCTCTCGAATCGGCGCTTCTTCCAATCGTGCCATAGCTGGTTCAGACAGTACAGCATGCGTGCAACTGGCATACACCTCACGCGCGCCTTTTTCTACGAGCGCTTCCGCTGCGAGAGCGATGGTCCCTGCAGTATCGATCATATCATCGATCAAGATCGCCGTTTTCCCAGCGATATCGCCAATGATGTTCATCACTTGCGCGACATTTGGCGCTGGGCGTCGCTTATCGATAATCGCAATGGGTGCGCCAAGTCTTTCGGATAACCGTCTAGCTCTTGTTACGCCACCTAAATCCGGAGACACGACAACAACGTCCTGCAGCCCTTTGCCCAGGAAATAATCTGACAATATAGGCATCGCCACCAGGTGATCAAGGGGGATATTAAAAAACCCTTGAATCTGCCCAGCATGTAAATCCATACAAATCACACGCGTTGCACCAGCTGTCTGCAACAAATCAGCAACAAGTTTCGCTGTAATGGGGTCCCTGGCGCGCGCTTTACGGTCCTGCCTCGCATAACCATAATAGGGAATGACCACATTGATACTTTTTGCAGAGGCCCGTTTCAGAGCATCCACCGTAATGAGCAATTCCATCAAGTGTTCGTTAACAGGTGCCGATGTCGGTTGAATCATAAAAACATTGCAACCACGGACACTTTCGCCAAGTATAACTCGAACTTCGCCATCACGAAAATGCGTTACTTGGCAACGGCCCAAATCAACGCCTACCGCTTGAGCAATTTCCGCAGCTAAAACGGGGTTAGCGTTGCCGGTAAAGATCTTTAGTTTCGCATCCTGATAACCCAAGCCATCTCACTCCTTGACGGACGATCGACCCGCGCTACTGTCGTGTAAATCCTTCAAACGCAAACGGAGGTGATTGGCATAGTCTGGCTTCGTAGTCTGACGCTCGCGTGCGATCGCAAATGCTTGTTCAGGCACATCATCGGTGATCGTCGACCCCGTGGCGATATAACCACCTGCCCCAACCGTCACCGGTGCGATGAGATTCACATTGGAGCCCACAAAGCTGTTGTCCCCGATTACCGTTCGGTGTTTACCAAAACCATCATAATTTACTGTAACTACGCCACATCCCATATTGACACCCTTACCCACATCGCTGTCTCCAACGTAAGCCAAATGACTGACCTTTGTACCTTCCCCAATGACTGCGTTTTTGATTTCCACAAAATCACCGATCTTTGTATCGGAACCAATCGAACTTCCCGGTCTCACATAAGCAAACGGGCCTACTGCAGCACGATCAGCGATCGAACTTGTTAGGATCACCGAGGATTCAATCGTGACGCTATCGCCAATCACGGCATCCTTGATGCGAGTGTTAGGTCCGATCACGCAATCTTCACCAAGAGTTGTTTTGCCTTCCAGGATAGTACCTGGCATAAGAACTGTATCACGTCCGATACTAACATCTGCTTGAATATACGTCGCTGCGGGATCTAGAATAGTGACCCCATTTTGCATATGTTTCAGCAGAATTCTTTTGCGCAACTTTTCCTCAACATAAGATAGCTGAACGCGATCATTGACGTTCGCAATATCATCAGGATCGACCACGACCACGGGAAAAATCCGTTCTCCCGTTCGGCGAATATGTTCAATGCAATCTGTTAATAAATATTCCCCTTGAGCATTGTCTCGGCTCAGTTTTTCAAGCGATGCCCGCAGCGAAGGGATTGAAAATGCATAGATACCACTATTAACCTCACGAATCTGGCGTTGCTCTGTTGAGGCATCTTTTTCTTCGACGATCCGGCTAACATCCCCGCGCGCATCACGTAAGATTCGTCCATAGGCAAAAGGATTATCCACAACAGCCGTTTGCACAGCTGTGCCTGCATCATCTTTTACAGCTTGTAGCAAGCGTGTGATCTCTTCACGGCGCACAAGTGGGCAATCGCCATACAAGACGACCGCCGTTCCTTGTTCAGGCAAATAAGGTGCCGCCATCATAACAGCATGACCTGTCCCTAATTGCTCCGTTTGTCGAATGTACTCCACTCGATCGCCCAGAACAGCCCGCACCTGTTCTTCAAGTTTGCCGACCACAACAAAGAGACGATCGAATCCGACCGCCAACATCTCGTCAACTATATGTTCGATCATCGACTTTCCACATACTTCATGAACCACTTTATGACGCTTTGAATTCATTCGTTTTCCAAGACCAGCAGCTAATACGATTCCAACTAACACACACTGTCACACTCCCGAAATCAAGATAGCGTTTTAACTATAACGAACGCACCCACGGGTTTCAATCCTTGGTGGAATCCTGACGACAGGTTTTGGACACAATCCATTAAGCCATCGTTATAGTGACGCATAACGACGGCTCACATATTACATGGACGAACGGCTTGCAGGTCATTCCGTACCGACGACTGCTTCAACGGCATCAGCCCTCATATATTCTTCTAACACGGCCTCCTGAATCTTTTGCCGTGTGCCAGAAGTGATCGGATGGGCAATGTCCCGAAATTCCCCGTCTGGTGTCCTTTTGCTCGGCATAGCGACAAACATCCCGGCGTTGCCGTCGATGACTCGAATATCATGCACGACAAATTCGTGATCGATCGTGATTGATGCGATCGCTTTCATCCGGCCCTCCGTTGTCACTCTGCGCAAACGCACATCCGTGATTTGCACCCCAACCACCATCCCACCGTGCAGGCTTTTTAATTATCGCCTTGATATTCCACAAAAAAATCCATTATCCTGCCAAAGTGGGTAAAATCATCAATTATTCATCGAAGTGCAATAACTTCAATCTCAACTTTCACATCGCGTGGTAACCGTGCAACCTGAACCGCCGAGCGGGCAGGCTTATGCCCTTCAAACGCCGCTTCATACACGCTGTTAACCATTGCAAAATCATTCATATCCACAAGAAATAAGGTCGCTTTCACCACTTTTTGCAACGAACTTCCCGCTTCTTTCAGCACCTCAGAAAGATTGACAAACACTTGTTTGGCCTGTGCATCTGCATCTCCTTGGATCAATTCGCCAGTAGCAGTTAAAGGAATTTGCCCCGAAGTAAATACAAAGTCACCTACTATAATGGCTTGTGAATAAGGCCCGATCGCTTCAGGCGCCTGTGATGTGTGAACAATTTCCAACTCTTTCATGACGAGCCTCCTATGTTGCCCATTTTATAGACTTTTATAATAATTTCCCGATTGGATAACTACCGTTGCACCAGCTTCATCCATATGAGCCAATGAAAACAACGAACGGTATGAACTCACTAATTTGTCGTTTGGCTCTGTCGTGGCCATAAAGACCCCCGTCCCAACGACTTGCGCGGAGAATTCTTCGATCAAGGCCGTCATTCCTTTGACTGTTCCTCCAGCTTTCATAAAATCATCGATAATCAAGACCCGCGATCCGACCGGAATAGATCGCCGCGATAAAGACATAGTTTGTATTCTACGGTCAGAACCTGATACATAATTGGTACTTACCGATGGTCCTTCACTCCATTTGTGGTCTCGCCTGGCTACGACAAAAGGGCAATTGAGATACTCGGCCGTTGCCACGGCAAGCGCGATACCTTTAGTCTCCACAGTCAACACGACATTTGGAGATACTGGAGCGAAAAGTTTGGCAAACATCTTGCCTACCATACGCAAGACTCCTGGTTGGGCAAGAATATCGGTCATATAAAAATAGCCACCAGGTAAAATGCGATCCGCGTGCGTAAGACGTTGTATAATATCCGTCAAAAACGCTCGTTCACGAGCAGACGAAACATCAACTTCAAATACGATACCGCCGCTGGCACCGAGGTGAGTGCGTAAAAAGCCTTCACCATCTTCTTCAAAAACTTTACGTATAATCGCGAGATCTTCACTTAGCGACGACTTTGCCGCCGAAAACTGTTCTGCCATATCCGTCAAGGAAAGTGGAGTTCCAGGATGATCCAGCAATTGCTGGGTTAACCGCACGATCCGTTCACTTCTGCGCATCCATCCTTCTCTCCCTTGACCATGGTTACTATTGCGACTATAGCACTATAAAATAAACTTTCGCAACAAATCATCAGTATGTACGGCATAAGAACGTCTCTTTAACCAACGAGCGCATCTCATTGTAGATACGTTTCGCCCTGCGTTCCCGTTCGACAAGGGCAAACACAGTCGGCCCACTGCCTGACATCAGCACAACTTGCGCACCTAGCTTTTCCAGTTGGTTCTTAATGCGCGATACCTCAGGGTACATCGTAAGCGTTACGTGTTCTAGAACGTTGACCGCTTGATGACTAACCTGTGTGATGTCTCCACATTCGAGTGCCTGTACCATCGCTTGTGTATCCGGATGTCGGTGCACATCATGCCATTGTAATGCCCCATAGACATCAGCTGTTGAAACAGCAATGGGAGGTTTCACGAGGATAACCCAAAAACAAGGCGCCACCTCAAGAGGTTGAATCCTTTCACCGCGACCTCGCGCAATGGCCGTACCGCCGTATACGCAAAATGGTACATCGGAACCAATTTGCGCACCAATCTCAGCTAGTTCGGGAATCGACAGTCCCAAATTCCATAGTTTATTCAGTCCTCGTAAAACCGCTGCGGCATCGGTAGAACCACCAGCCAGACCCGCCGCAACAGGAATGCGCTTGTCGATATCAAGGCTTACGCCATAAGAAACCCCGCAAGCCCGCCGCAAGTGATCCGCTGCCTGAAAGGCTAAGTTGCGCTCATCGAGCGGAATAAAAGGGGCATTAGAACGCACTTCAATGCGTCCATCCATGCGTGACCCGATAGAAAGGTAATCGCAAAAATCCACCGTCTGCATAACCATTTCCACTTCATGATAGCCATCAGATCGTTTACCGAAAACATCGAGCGTCAGGTTAATTTTTGCCCGTGCTTTTTCAAATACCATCCAACCACCGCCCACGCAACCACTATACCACGAAATGGGCGTTAGGCCATTTTTGGCCTAACGCCGACTGGTCATCGATCAGATGGCCGAGATGACTTGCCGTTTTTTATTTACCGCCACATCTGCGATTTGCACACCGCCTTTGTCCCTTAGGAGCTGTTGCACAGGTTCCAGTTTTTCATAAAACATCAAGAGTAAAGCGGCTTGTTGATGGATATCTACAGCCTTATTCAGTGCCGTACATTCATCAAGCTCTGTTATGATGCGTGTGCCTGGACTAAAGCGCCTAACTTCATCAGCAATGAGTGCCGCCATTTCACCGATCTGACGACCCCGTTTATCCTCATCTTCCTTAATGAACAGGGGATCAAAGTACGTACAGGCGACGCGCGATGCCTCACGAACAACATCATCAGCACGGTCACCTGGAAAACCAATGACGGCAGGTACTTTACCTCCCGTCAAACCGCGAATCATTTCACCAACAGCGCGAATGCCATCGGGATTGTGCCCATAGTCTGCGATGACCTGTAAACCACCTGGCATTTTAAAGATGTTTACCCGCCCGCGATTATGCGTGTCCGAACGAAACTTACTCAACGACTCCGCACATTGCTGTCTTGATAAACCCAGGCAACGCGCACCCGCAATCGACGCCATGCTGTTGGCAACGTGAAACCATGCGGCGCCGTGCAGCGTAATGGGCAATTCATCGATCCGGATGATCTTCCATTCCAGCGCACCAGCGGCCTCGATAATCCACCCGTCGCGTACAAAATATCCGGTCCCGCCATGACCTAAATGCCTTGTCAGCACAGGGTTTTTTTCCTGCGTACTCGTGAAAACCACCTTGTGTTTCAATCGACCCGATAAAGCGACAAGTTCTGGATCGTCTGCATTGAGAACCACCGAGCCGCCCTTTACAATGCATTCTGCAATGAGCGATTTGACACGCACAATGTCCTTAATTTCGCGCAGGCCGTCTTGTCCAATGTGATCACGCGTTATATTGGTGATGATCCCCACGTCAGCCATTCCATAAGCAATACCACCACGCATGATACCCCCGCGTGCTGTCTCAAGCACAGCAATGTCAACATCGGGATCGGCCAACACCAATCGGGCACTCTGTGGTCCTGTTGTATCCCCGTGAAGCACTTCCTTGCCGTCAATTAAAATCCCATCAGTTGTTGTCATACCAACAGCCAATCCGCTTTCTTGCAACATATGACCAATCATCCGTGTCGTCGTCGTTTTACCATTTGTGCCTGTGATTGCAACTACGGGAATACGCGATTTGGATCCCTTAGGAAACAACATATCGACAATGGCTGTGGCCACATCACGTGGTTGACCACGACTTGGATAATGATGCATACGTATGCCTGGAGCCGCATTGACTTCAATGACCGCACAGGATGCATCCGCTGGCTGCGTGATGTCGTTGACCATCATGTCAACCCCGCATACATCCAATCCAATCGCTTTGGCAGCACGCAGCGCCATATCTTTAAAGGACGGATGCACCTTATCGGTAACATCTTCAGCGATTCCCCCAGTGCTTAGATTCGCGCTGTCACGTAAAAACACCGTTTCACCATAACGCGGCACATCTTGCAACCGCCAACCCTTTTCAGTTAAGAATCGCGAAGCTGTCTCGTCAATTACGATACGTGTCAACGGTTTTTCATGCTCATCGCCACGGTCAGGTTGGAGATTGACCAAGTCCACTAACTCAAGGATCGTGTGCATGCCGTCGCCTACTACGTGTGCCGGCAATCTTTCTGCTGCGGCGATCAATTGATCATTGACAACAAGCAATCGATATTGACGGCCTACAATACATTCCTCAACCAAAACCACATCAGAGTACTCACGAGCCACATAAAACGCCTGGCGCAACGTTTCTGCGTCCCGTATAGCTGTCGTTACGCCTTTCCCCTGACACCCATCAAGCGGTTTGACCACTGCAGGCACACCAAGCGAAGCAAACAGGCCATAGGCCTGTTCCCAAGTGTGGGCGATACCGCCGTCTGGGATGCGAATGCCTGCTTCTCGTAGCACTTCTTTAGCAAGCGCTTTGTCCCCCGCTATATCGACAGCAACGGCTGACGTATGATGGCTAATAGTAGCCTCCACAAATTTCCGATAACGTCCTGTCCCTAACTGCACCAAACTACGATTCCCGATGCGCCGCACCGGGATGTCACGTGCAAGAGCTGCCTGCACAATAGCGGCAGTACTTGGACCTAGATCATTTTTTGCTTTTATCGCCTTGGCCTCTTGTAACTTTTGTGCTAAAGGATAGTGCATACCGCGAACGCAGGCTTGGACTAATTCCATAGCTACGATGAGCAAAAATTGAGCAACAGCTTGTGATTCGAACTCAACAATCACATCATATAGATTCGGCGGTCCAGCATTTCTTGTTTTTCCGAAATTTGTCGAACAGCCAATCTGAGTTTGTAATTCTAGGGCCACATGTTCAATGATGTGACCCATGTACGTGCCACCATACAACCGTTCTACAAAACCTCCAGGACGGCCAATGGCGCAATGATGATCATACAATTCTGGACAAACCGCTAGCAATCGTTGTACAAATCCAGGAAATTCGTAACTGTCGCGATCGGTGTACTCCTCAAGATCGATACGCATCACGAGCACCGGCTTATGAATGTAAACATTCGGACCTTCCAATGCCCAAATTTGCACTACTCTCACTCTTGTCCACTCCCCGCGGAACGCTCTCTTAACGGCTGGCGTTCCCGCAAATCGAATCGATATCCAGCAGGCAAAATGTGTAATTTTACACCATGTAAGGCCAAAGGATCTCCCTCTCTGAGATGACCAAGATTGGAGTACCATAATGCTCCAGCATCGACAACAGAAACTGCGCCTTTTCCCATCACGTCAAATGTTGAACCCGTCACCACAATAGCTGTATCTTCATCGATACCAAGACCTAAATGATGAGGATATTGTGCCACAGCAGATAATAGTCTCCCCAATCTGCCACGCTGGGCAAAATGTTGGTCGATCACCACACCATCAATGAACTCCATGCCTGGAGCCATTTGAACGATACCGATGCGTGGGTTCGTTTCGGCTCTGCCATCGACGATCATCGTGCTACTCATCATTGAAGCACCTGCACTCGTCCCTGCCAAAACGAGCCCATCTTCGTGCCCTGTATGAAGGGCAGCATCAATGCGCGTCCCACCCAGTAACGTGGTGATGCGCAATTGCTCTCCACCAGTAAAAAAGACACCCGTTGCCTGTTCGATCGCTTTACACGCGCTCGGCCGATCTGCAGCCTCACGCGACGACACATCAAACGTGCGGACGTCAGCCACACCAATGGACTCAAAAATTTCGACATACTCAGCGCCAACTTCAATAGGCAACTCTGTTGCAACAGTCATAACAACGATACGAGCATGCGGCCCCCCCGCTTTTGCCACAAACTCGCGTAAAATTTGCATATGTCCGTGTTTGTCCTCTGCTCCTCCAATAATTACAAGTGCCCCTCTTGCCTTATCGCTCATGCTAGGCCTTTCACTCACCTTCCCCAAGATAAAACCAAGAATAAACAAGTTACCCTCATAGACTTTCCGAATTGAACAGCAGTATACAAAATGATAACCGGGCACACTACAAATAGGCTGAGTCTTAAAGGGGGTATCTACATGACGCGACGCCGTGGCATGATGTCTGATGCACTCAAAGTTGAGATCGCGAAAGACCTCGGGTTTTATTCCACATTAGAACGTGACGGTTGGGGTGGAATTACAACACGGGATGCAGGCAACATGGTCAAACGAGCCATTGAACTTGCGGAAAATTCCTTGGCACAGCGAGAACGCAGGTAGTACAAACCAAAGACACAAGCTCGCGGCGGTTTCATAAACTGCAGCGCTAGAAAGGTTGTGCGTAACTTGCACACTAGGTGGAGCGCGCGCCTCTGGGCACGCTCTATACAAAAAAGCCGCCTGTAAGGGCGGCTTTACGATTATCTATAAAATTATTGTTGCAGAGCGCCTACTTTTACCTGCGCATCATCGCGATAAATCATAAGTTCTACAGTATCCGTTAAAATATCTGCATAACTGTACGACACTCGCTTAAAAGAGTTCTCTGTCTGATCCAGCTTAACTACAAAAACTGATGGGTATGTTTCCTCAAGGATGCCTGTACGTTCAATCGTCTTTCGACGACCGCCATTTGCGCGGAGCAAGATCTTCTCACCCACAATACCTTCAAGGTTGCGTTTAATATCATCCAAGGCGTTCTTTGCAGCCACACACTCCACCTCTTTCCACAGCAAAAGTATACCATGGTAAGGTTCTTGTGTCAAACAAAGTAGTTATTATAACAATGACCTATTTTCTTTGTCAATGACTTAAATAGGTCTTTCACGAAATTTCTAGGATTAGACCATGGGAAGTTCAATATCGAGAACGTGGCAACCCGATGCGGTACTTACCTCGCGATTCTAACCCTCCAAGTCCATCCGTTCCTGTAATCGTAGATTGAACAACGTGAAAAATATCAATCGTTTGATTAATCGGAGTAAAGGCAATCTTTTCAGCCACAAAAACAGGATCTAGAGCATGGATTAAAATGCGTTCTGGCGAGCTCGCAAAATTGGCGCCTGCTTCAAGCAAAGCTTCATAATGAGATTGGCATGCTCCTGCAAAAATAACCAATTCATCGAGACTACGTTCAAATTTCCGGGCCGCTCGAACGGCTCGAACAAAATGATCCGAATTACGATAGTTTTGAATCTGCTGCAATTGATCCATTTTCATTTTACGATGAACACCATCATGACCTGTAATCACCAAAATGTCCGGCTCGTATTGATCGAGCAAATCCCTCATGTCTTCTGCCATCGATGACTCTGCGATATTTTTCCCGACCGCTCGAATACCCAAGCGCCGATAGACCGCCAGGCATTTCTCGAGATAGGTTCCATCGCCGTCTAGATGCAAGACGCGGCCGGGTCGTTCAAAAAAATCTTGTGGCTGCCGTTTTTGCTCTGACCGATAGGTGAGTTTATCTCGTTCCACTTGACGCCGCATTTGCACTAAACGAATCGAGTCATTTTCAAGACGTGATTCTTTTCTTTGATAGGACTGATAATCCATATCATTAACAACATCGAGATCATCAAGTGGCGCATCCGCCATGAGTCTGACATTAAGCCCTTTTAAAATTGCGGTAGTGGTTGCGGTATCGACTTGTACAATTACAAAGCAAACATCTTTGCCATAGGATCTGCGCATAACAAGATCACCAATTCTCCACACGAAGCAGCCCCCATTTCTAGACACATGTCTTGTGCTGTCGTGGAGGCATTATATGCGTCGAACTTCACATTGGTGAAATTAACGGTGAAGAAAATTTCAGTTGGTGTAAAAAGCCCTGGTAAGCCCAGCAAATTCTTCAATAGAAAGCGTCTCACCGCGCCGCATCGGCTCGATCCCTGCAGTTTCAATAAAATGAGTCACAGCAGCTTTGTCCAAATGAGTAAAACCGCTAGAAAGAGCGTTCATCAACGTCTTTCGACGCTGCGCGAAAGCAAAACGAACAATCCTAAAAAACAGCGCCTGCGCGGCCTGGTCATGAGCAAATGGCCCTTGCCTATGTAAAAGGGATACTACAGCTGAATCCACCTGCGGGCGTGGCAAAAAGCTCCCTGCAGCAACCGTGGTTACCAGTTGCGGGGTAGTATAGTATTGGACCGCAACACTGAGCGCGCCATATTCTTTTGTACCGGGTTTCGCCACAAGTCGGCTCGCCACTTCCTTTTGTACCATAATCACAAGACGTTCAAACGCAAGATGTTCCTCCAAAAGACGAAGCAACAATGGCGTTGTAATGTAGTAAGGAAGATTAGCAGCAAGTCGCACGGACATATTTTGTGGAAACGTATGAAACATAGAAGCGAAATCAAATTTCAATGCATCGCCTTGCAAGATGGTGACGTTAGGGTACTCTTCGAGTGCCTCATGGAGGACAGGCAACAAAGAGGCATCCTTTTCGACAGCGATCACACTCGAAAACCCTTCTTCAGCTAATGCCTGCGTCAATGTGCCAAGACCAGGTCCGATCTCAACGATTATGCAGTCCTGTGAGGTTGTCCCAACGCATGCAGCATCAACAATTGCTTGCAGAGCATGCAAGTCGATCAAAAAATTTTGGCCAAACCCTTTTTTCGCCTGAATATGATGCCGATTCATAAGGTCACGCAGGGCAGATGGTTGATAAAGCTTATATTTCATCTGTCAACCTTCTTTCTGGCTTGCTTCACAGCGGCTGAAAACTCATCGGGAGTGACCTGCAAAGCATTCAACCGTGCCAAAAAAGCTTTCGCATTACCGTAACCGATACCTAAGATAGCACCGACGCGTTCTCGATAAACGGCGGCATGCGCACCTATCGTTAACCCTGCATCGAGTAAATCAGCAAAAGAAAAAGCGGGCTCTTTAGGTTCCCACATCGTCCGAACGTGTTCTAGCGCATGTAAGATCGCCTCGACAGACGCATTTTCCACCCCGATATCGTGATCTTTTATCGCTTCGTATCGAGGAATATACGCATGCTTTGCGGTCTTAAACCTTGCGACGATACGTCTGCGGATTTGTTCTCCTGCATAGTCTGGATCCGTCAAGATAATGATCCCCCGCGTGTGCGCCACGCGGGAGATCTGATCAAACACTTGTTTTTCGATGCGCGAACCACCAGTCACGATCACATCAGCTTGCACTGCGTGGAGGACCCGATCCCGATCATGAGTTCCTTCCACGACGATCACTTCACGAATAGGCGTCAGAATGTTCAAGCCTCCAAATGAAACGCTCGCATAGCATTTGCGTACGTCATTTTTTCAAGTTCCTCAATAGAAATTCCTCGTACATCAGCGATTTTCTGTGCGACATACCGAACGTAAGCCGGCTGATTCTGTTTCCCGCGATAAGGTTCTGGCGTCAAGTAAGGTGCGTCGGTTTCGACGAGCAAACGATCTGCAGGTACCTCCAAGGCCACTTGGATAGGCCTTTTCCCATTTTTGAAGGTGACCGGACCCGCTAGCGAAATATAAAATCCAAGGTCCAAAAATTGTGGCATCATCTCAGCACTCGCTGAGTAGCAGTGCATAATTCCACCAATTTGCTTTGCATCCGTTTCTTGCAACACAGTGATCACATCAGCATGCGCCTCCCGATCATGAATCACAATCGGGAGCCTTGCTATCTTAGCGATGCTAATTTGCTCTTTAAACACAGCTTGCTGAACATCTCGCGGTGAGTTGTCGTAATGGTAATCAAGGCCAATCTCCCCGACTGCAACTACTTTTTCATGCTGGCACCACAAAGCAAGATCCGCCAAATCACGATCCGTTACATCCTTGGCATCATGAGGGTGGAAGCCTACTGCAGCATAAATAAATTCAATTTGTTCAGCCAATTGCATAGCACGAATCGATGATTCGCGATCATAGCCTGGAACCACCATCCGTGTGACACCAACTGCCCGTGCTGCAAAGAGTAGCGAATCAACTTGGCTCCATAAGTCCGGGTCGTTGAGGTGCGTATGCGTATCAAACAACACAGTTATTCATTCTCCTTGCCATTCACTTGACTTTAGCCCCGTTAGCAATCGCTGCTGATACTGTCACGAGCACCAGTTCATCGCCAACCGATGCGGCAAGAATCATGCCGTGTGACTCAACCCCACGCAATTTTACAGGTTGCAAGTTAGCGACCAGAACCACCTTTTGCCCAACTAACGCTTCTGGTGTATAAAACTTGGCAATACCAGAGACGACTTGGCGCTCATGGTCACCCACATCCAATTGCAATTTCAGCAATTTGTCGGCTTTCTCGACACGAGACGCTGCGACAACCGTAGCAACACGCAACTCCACTTTAGAAAAGTCATCGATGGATATCAGCGTGGTTACACCCGGTGTGGGCTCGACCACCGTCTTTTTGTCTTTTTCCAGTTCTCGCTTTGTGGAAGCTTGTCCCTGACTCATCATCTCATTTAACTCGCTTATTTCCTTTTCCACGTCCAGCCGTGGAAAGAGTGATTCTCCTTTTGCAACAACGGTACCCGCTTTTAATAAACCAAATTCGTCTGCATTATCCCATGCCGTTGCATCACTTGGCGTCATACCAAGTTGACGCCAAATAGCAGGTGCCGTATCCGGCATAAATGGTTGAAGCAGCACACTTATCGAACGAATAACATCAAGCATAGTGTACATCACAGTATCAAGCCGCTCTTGATGGCCCGCTTTGTGTAGCACCCAAGGTGCCGTTTCATCAATATAGCGATTAGCACGGCGCACGATCTTCCAGATCGCCAAAAGCGCCCCTGAAAATTCATAATGGTCAAGTTTATCTTCTGTTTCTCGTACAGCATCATGAATAAGCTTGATAAACTCTTCCTCAAGTTCGGTCAATCGCCCTTGTTCAGGGACAACACCGCCGCAGAAGCGTTCAAGCATTGCAAGCGAGCGCTGGACAAGATTGCCTAGATCATTAGCAAGATCAAAATTCAAACGTTCCATTAAAGCTTCTAACGTAAATACGCCATCTTGGCCAAAGGGGATTTCACGCAATAAGAAATACCGTAACGCATCGGAACCATAGCGATCGATTAAAACATTCGGATCAACAACATTACCTTTTGACTTAGACATCTTGCCGTCTTTCATTAAAACCCAGCCATGCGCCAAAACCTGTTTAGGTAAAGGCAAATCAAGCGCCATCAAGATAATCGGCCAATAAATCGTGTGAAAACGAACGATCTCTTTTGCCATCACGTGGATATCTGCAGGCCAAAAACGAGCAAATTGTTCACGCAAAGCCGAGTCATCCGATAAATACCCCAAAGAGGTGATATAGCTTGATAGCGCATCAATCCAAACATAGACCACGTGTTTTGGGTCGGAAGGCACCTTGATACCCCAGTCAAACGTCATGCGCGATACGCTAAGATCCTCAAGCCCTGGCAACAAAAAGTTATTGAGCATCTCCGTTTTGCGAGACTCAGGCAAGATAAAGTCAGGATGTTCCTCATAGTAGGTCAACAGCCTAGGCACATATTTGCTCATACGAAAGAAGTAGCTATTTTCGCGAACGCGATCGACATCACCACCGCACTCTGGGCATTTCCCATCTTTGAGTTGGTGATCCGTCCAGTAGGATTCACAAGGGGTGCAATACCAACCCTCATATTCGCCAAGATAGATATCGCCCTGTTGCAAAAGCCTCTCAAAAATCTTTTGCACAACATCATGGTGCCTTTTTTCGGTGGTACGAATAAAATCATCATAAGACACGTTTAACCGTGCCCATAACGCCTTGATGCCTTGGACGATTCCGTCCACAAATTCTTGAGGGTCTTTGCCTACGGCTTGCGCCTTCTTTTGAATCTTTTGTCCATGCTCATCCGTCCCGGTTAAGAACCGAACGTCAAAGCCACGTAAACGTTTATACCGCGCAATCGTATCCGTAACGGTAGTCGAATACGCATGACCAATATGCAACTTGTCATTGGGATAGTATATCGGTGTTGTTATGTAAAAAGTCGGTTTTATCGTCACTCCGTGAAACCTCCTTCAGCTTCTAATTATCGTATCAATAAATGAAAGCACGTGTCAATTTGCCCTCACCACTAGCCGCCTCGTCTCCCGAATCGTTCGAAAGCTCAATACCAGTATCGCTAACAGAACGCCAATCAAACCCGTGATAGCCAAGATTAGGCGAACATTGAAGAGACTCGCTACGATCCCACCGACAAACATACAAATTAGGTCAAACATCCGTTGTGGATACAAGACCATCATTGCGATCATCAAGGTACTGGTCAAAATACCGCCACCAACCATAAAGCCTGCACGAAGGAATCTTCCTATAAACCCGACTAGAACAGCCCCTACAAGCACTTGATTGCCATGCAAAATTTCAGTCACATACTGAATGATGTAGAGATCCGTTGGCGCAAACATAAAATTCAACAGAAACGCGACCGGAAATAACACCACAAGTAGCTTTATCCCTTTGATCGCCATGTAACCTTCTTTCATTTCCGCAAAAACATGATGTGTCGTGATAGGCTTTTTATGAATCGAAGGTTCCTGCAACGTCATGAAAAACAGCGAAGCCACGGAAATAATAAACGTCAATGCATTTAGCAAAAACGCTGCGGTAACGCCAGCATAAGCGATCAATCCTGCACTAATGGCAGGTCCTAGAATCATGGATGCGGGCCCTGCAGCTTGCTGCAAACCGTTTGCGTTAGGCAGTTGATCCTCTGTTACAATTATGGGTGTCAAGGTGCCTGCGGCCGGATTGAATACAGTCGCAAACGTATTTGATAAAAATGCCATCATGATCATTTCCCAAGCGTTTAAACTATGTACATACGATAGGAAGGTCACCATAACGACGAGCAAAAAGCGTACGACATCAGACAATAACATGATCCAGCGCTTGCTAAACCGGTCAACCACAACACCTGCGATCGGCCCAAAAAGAACCTGCGGCAAAGCCCAGCCTAACCCAACCAAAGACATCAAAAAAGCGTTTTGCGTCATCACTTTCATATCCCATAGCAAAGCAAAAGAATAAACATTAGTGCCTATAGAGGATAAGGATTGCCCTGAAAAGAGCAAAACAAAATTACGATTAGTGAAAAGTCTCCCGGTTTGCAGCACTGCGGATCCCCCAATCCTAATCACAAAAAGCGTACCATAGAAAGGTGGGTTGCACATCCACGAAAAGAAGAATGGCACATCCGCCCAAAGTCTGATCCTTTTGGGCGAAATGCCATCTTTCATCTAGCGCTGTGTTGGCGGTGTGTCGCGTCTAAACAACTTTGCCATGTTGCGAGGTCGTGGGTATAAAGCATGTTGGAGTTTCGTTAAGGCGCGCGCTTCAATGCGCGATACATAGGAACGCGAGATTCCCATTTTCTGAGCAATCTGATGTTGCGTCCATTCAACACCATCGATCAATCCATAACGCAAAGAAACAACCTTGCGTTCCCTTTCATCAAGCGACGGCAACATACTTAAAAGACGTTCTTGCTCAAGTTTTTCTCCTACGTTGCGCTCCAATTCATCGGACTCAGAGCCCAAGACGTCACGCAGGGTCAGGTCATTTCCTTCCTTATCCGTACCGATAGATTCATCCATCGACACATCCCGATTGGACTTTTTGCGTGATCGCAAATGCATCAACATCTCTATATAAATGTCTAATAGCAGCGGTTAATAATCCCATATATTCAACAGGATCTTCACGATGGCTTGTCCGACGCCCCGCCGTCAAAAGGTGAACACGTCGACCCGCCCGTCTTTGTACACCCGGATCTCGCGCACCACCATCCGCAGGATCTCCCGCCTCTGCCCCTCGGTCAGTTCTTCAGGATGCGCCGCCAGATAATGTTCGACCGCTTCTTGCACTGTCTGTCGGCTCCCGTCTCGCTGGGCCTGCGCCGCAAGAATCGTTTCCAGTTCCACCTTCCGTGCCTCCCATTGCACACGGTGCGCTTTCAGTTCCTTGAGCTTGTCCCGGATGTCGCCCAGATCGAGGCCGTCCTCCTCCGTCACCAAGGCCAGGAGACGCTGTTGTCCCCGCTCATTGCGTTCGATATCCCGGCACACCCGCTCCCACTCATCCCGTTCGTACGGCGCCTGCACAGGCTCCTCGCTGATCGCCGCCGCCAGCTCCTCCGGCACGGTCAGCCATGCCTGCATCTGCTGCCAGATCTGTCCGTCCAGATCCTCGCAGATCACGCGATGTCCGCACCCTTTGTGCTTGGCTCCCGCCGTGTTTTTCACACACGTGTATTCGTACACGAAGCGCCCCCAGTTCTTCGCCCGCCGTCCGGTCATCGTGTTGCCACAGTCTGCGCAACGCACCAACCCCGACAGCAAGTACTCATGTCTGGACTGACCCGCCCATCGCCGTCTTGATGTCGTGAGCAACTGCTGGGTGTAGCGCCACTGCGCTTCCTCCACAATCGCCGGACATGGTGTGTATATCCATTCGGAACGCGGGCGCGCCTTCAGGTGAATCTTCTCGTCCTCGTTGCGAAACGGATTGCCGAGCATCCCCTCCGCGTTCCAGCGATTTTGGTACAGTTCGCCGATGTACGCCGGGTTGTGCAGGATCTGGCGCACCACCTGCCGATGCCAGACGCCCACATGCTTTTTGGTCGGGATGCCCTGGCGCGTCAAATGATTCGCAATGCCGTTGATTCCCTGCGCCGCCGCGCTCGGGTTTGTGAACAGATCGAAGATGAGACGAACGACCGCCGCCTCCTCTTCGTGCACGCGCAACTGCGCCGTCTCCTTGTCATAGCGATACCCATAGATTTGAAAGTCGCGCACCACCTTGCCCTGCCGCGCCTTCTGCCGCCGTCCGCTCGCCATGCGTTCGGTGATCTTCGCCTTTTCAAATTCCGCCACTGCGCCGCGCATCTGGTAGAACAGCATCCCTTCCGGGGTCTTCGCAAATTCGCCGTTTACAAACACGAGCCGCGCCCGCTTCTCGATCTCCTCCGCCACCAGGAGCGAATGGGCCAGTTTGCGCGACAGCCGGTCGGGATCGTAGCACACCACCGTATCAATCAGTCCGTCGCGCACATCCTGGCGCAACCGCAACAGGGCTGGGCGATCCAGAAACTCGCCCGACACCCCCTCGTCCACGTACTCCCAGATGTCCGTCTCACCGGCCTTCGTCCGGCATTGTCGAATCTGATCCGGGATGCTGTACCCGTGTTTCGCCTGATCCTCCGTCGACACCCGCACATAGATCGCCGTCGGCATGGTCGGCACCTCCTTGCCCCTGCCTTCGCATATACAAGATTCGTAGATAACTATAGCAAGCCGCCCGCCGTTTGTCAGCCCATTCGCCTTCGATAATTTTGACATGCATGGCGCTGCGCCCCCTCATCGGTACATCTATATACGGAACCTGCTTGTCAAGATGCGGCGTGATGTCCCGTTCCATGGCCGATTCCTCCTCCCGCGAAGCGGAGACAACGAAAACACCCCTTCCTTCGAGGGGGTGGCGGGGAACTTTGACACGATTCTGTTTTTGCAATCGGAGGCGCGATCCGGGTTGCATGCCGCGGTCATCCCCATCACGTCTCAGCCGCTGTCGACGATGTCCATCCGTTTGGATGTCTATCCCGGAAAACCGGCGCAGGCGTATTTTCTTCCCGTAGGAAGACGGGCCGTGTCGCGCCCCTTTCGCGCACGTGGCGCGATCAGGACATTGATGCGTAGGCCAAGTCGGACTGAGGCATTGAACGCGAACGCGAGGCAAGTGTGCGCGTCAGGGGAGGCAGCAAGCAAATTGGTTGCCAGTGCATTGATTTGCGGCGAATTCGCGGGTTTACGATGGTGGAGTCGTTCATCCTCTTACAAACGGGGGAATACGGGTCTGCTTCCCAAGTGGCATCATGTCACAGTATGTGTCGCCGTCGATGTGCGGACAGTCCCTCAACGATCCCCGGTGTTCCCATGGTCCGTTCCAACCCGCTTGCAAAACGCCGTCCGTTTCCATTTGGAGTTCGGAAACGGCCCAAATGGCTGGAACAAGCTGCCCCTTCAGGTCACCACCCAGTAGGCCCTCCCACAATTCCAGAATCCGCCCGGCACGGTCATTACTCCGGGTGATAAACCGTACATTGGCGGTTTGTACATCGGCCCAAAACTTCGGGAGATGGATGGCATAGTTCCAGAGTTTGTGATACAGCGTCCACGAATGTTCGCTGCCCGTGTCGTACTTGACATGAAATGTGGCAATGGAACCATCACCAAATCGATAGGTACCGATGCCGTCCGGGCACACGGGTGCCATCCGACGCCCCTTGGCATCCGCGATTGCGTACCGGTCACCGCTGTCGCGCATGCCGATCCACTCGACCAGCCCTTCATCGGATATAGGGAGCTCTCCGAAATCGGTCTCGTGAAAAAACGGTTCGTTCCATAGAGGTGCACGGCTTGACCGGGCGGGTTGCCCTGCTGCCGAAGGGGTCCTGCACGGGTTTCCTTCGTCAGTCCAAACGCAAACGGAAGTCCCTCTTTGGTCAGCACCCACCCCTTCACGTTGTGGCGCAGAAAGGCCAGGCGCATAGGTTATACCCAGTCCCTCTTTCTCATCTTGCCGAGAGTCTGGTACATGCTGTCAGGTTGATCGTGTAACAGGGTACAAAGCTGATCGACGGTCAGCATCGTATAAAGGTGTTGCCATCAGCGGCAAAATCGGATACGGGGAACGGAGACTCAATCAGGTGGACGCCGGGATAAGCGGCGTGAAACGCGCTTTGGGCACTCAAGGTCCGATTGCCAGGTACACCAAGATGGAGGGTAACAGTGGCTTCATTCGGCGCTTTCGCGATGATAAACGGAAACGAAAGCGGACCTTGGAGCCACTTCAGGCGTCTTGACAGTCCGGATCTCGCTAGAGATTGTACGAACACGTGGGCATAGTTCGGATCGTAAGACTTGAAATCAGACGGCGGGACGATGCGGTAGAATGTCAAGCCTCTCCTTCTTCGAGATTCTTCGCAGTTTCATGGACAAACCCTCCTCGCACTGGGCATGGTGCGATACTGCCCAAAAACGTAAAGGGCGACGATCCGAATCGCCACCCTGCCACAGTATCGTACAGTCTCATGTTACCTCCGGGAAACCGGGGCCAGGGTGCCATGACGGTGCCACAACAAGAATTGCAATTGGACTTGCTGACGCCAAGCTGGGAGGTGACGTTACTGGCGGCCGCCGCCGTATGGTCGACGGCGCATCGCAATACCCGTGACGTCAGTCAACGGAGGCAGGACAAACTCCAGTCGAGATCTCGGCGCGGCGTGCAATCGCCAAGTCGGCATCTGGTTCCACTTGATACCGAAGGCTCATTGCACCCAAGAATTCTTCAACATGCTGATGGTTCATCTGCATATTTCCTTCCGGCTCTATGATTGGATGGCAGATCAACCCTCAGATGTGATGCTGAACGTATTCAAACCTTGTCCCATCCGGATGGTGGACCGTCATGTTGCTTCCTGTGGGTACGCGCCTGATATCACGGATGATGCGCGCGCCGTTCTTCGTCAGGTGTTCCCGGAATTCCTCCACGGAATCAACCCGGAAGGTGGCCAACGTTTCGCGAAACGGCGACAAGGCCTCGTCGGAACCGGCCAGGATGAGAAACGGCCCCACCGACGCCAATTCAAGTCCCGTCTCGGGATATGGGAATCTCAAATCCGTTTGTTGACCCGTCAATGACTCGTAAAAGGCAATGGCAGAATCCAACTCCGTCACATAGATTCGCACGTACGTCTGCAGAATCTTCACCTGTGTTCCTCTCTCCTCTTCCCCTCGCGCCTTTATTTTTCAATAACCCCAGATCACGCTAGCGTCCAAAAAGCCAACCCCCATTGACGCCGAGTACCTCTCCGGTGACATAGGACGCCTCAGGGGAAACCAGATACCAGACCGCACTGGCGATGTCCTCTGCACGCCCGGCACGACCGGCGGGAATCTGGGATACCGCGCGATGCAACCGTTCTTCGGTCAGTCCACCCCCGAAGAACTGGGTGTCCGCAATGAGCCCCGGTGCAATGGCGTTCACGGTGATGCCTTCGCCGCCGAGCTCTCGCGCGGTGGCGTAAGTAAGCCCCAGCAAGCCGGCCTTGGCGGCCGCATAGGCCAAGGAGCCCGCACCGCTGCCCCCCGTGTGCGCCGCGATCGAGCTGATATTGACGATCCGGCCACCCGCTCTGCTCAAATGGGGCGCCACAGCCATGGTCATCAGAAACGCGCCCTTCAAATTCGCGTTCTGCACCTCGTCCCAATCGGCCTCGGCCTCGTCTATGGGGGTCGTCGTCGTGATGGTGCGTCCAAAGCCCGCATTGTTGACCAGAATGTCGATGCGGCCCACACGCTCAACCACAGTCTGTACCGCTGATTGCACGTCTTTCCGGCTCCCCACATCCGCCCGGATCCACTCAGTCCCGTTCCCAATCGAGCTTGCCGCTTCGGCGAGTACAGATTCCCGGCGCCCTAAAATAGTGACGTCCACGCCATGCTGCGCCAACTTCCTGGCGATGGCCAGTCCAATCCCGCTTCCGCCGCCAGTAACAATCGCCGTACGCCTGTCGCTCACCACGCATCACTCTCCCACGTTGCGTATGACATTTCACAAGTCCTGAGGAATCCCTTGTTTCCCACTGGATTTCAAAACACCGTCATCCCGGTTATCCGTCGCCAAAAATGACGACATGGCCCTCACCCATTCGGTTCCCCCATGTCTCGCCAAACATTTCTATGCGCCCAGCATGAAGTCATCCTACCGCACACGTCAGCCATTTGCCAAGATTCCCGCTCCAAAAAATAAGAAAAACCGCCCTCTCTCCTACTTGAGAGAGCGAGCGGCTGCAAATTCAAGTGCCAGAAGTGTTACCACCATTGCTGCCACCAGTGACGTTCAAACAACACCTTGGCCCCGTGCCAGTGGCGACCCGGACGATAGGTTCGCACCTGCGGCTCAGGCTCCGCGTAAAAGTTCCCGCGCGCAAATCCAGCCACTCCCCGTCCCATTTCAATAAAGCATTCGCCCTCCCCAGTGAACGAAGC
>DAHWJX010000038.1:0-9193 GCA_027343965.1 Caryophanales bacterium
ATCTTAAGGAAAGTGCCACAGACATGAAGACCGCCGATGGATTGCGAAAGCTTTCACAGGCAAGGATGCAACGGTGCGGTAAGAGCGCACCAGCGGTGCGATGACGCATCGGCTAGGTAAACCCCACCTGGAGCAAGACCGCATAGGAGTGCAATGTGGTGGCCCGCCATGCACTCGGGTAGGTTGCTTGAGCGGCACGGTAACGTGTCGCCTAGATAGATGATTGCCACCTTCATCAGGTGCGAGGCGCCATGCTAGGCTTTGCCTGCCATACGTCGATTGCAGCGCCGGAAGGTACAGAACTCGGCTTATCGCTCACTTTTGCCAGTTTTTTTTTTTTTTTTGAATGCGTTTTCAGACGGAGCGACCGAGATGGACGATCGACTAGTGGCCTATATGTATTATTTTAATGTGAAAAGGGATTATTTTGAATGTCATGAAGTGGGTGAGTCGTTGTGGTTAGATACTGGGCGGCCGATCGTACTAAAAGGACTGATTCAGGCCGCTGTATGTTTGTATCACTTTGAAAATGGTAACGTCAAAGGTGCCGTGTCGATGTGGCTTCGCGCACGTGAATACTTAAGTCCCTATGTTCCAGTGTATGAGGGAATTGATCTTATACAGCTCATTGCTGATATTGACACCTATTTTGGCCGCGTACCAAGTGCATGGTACGATAAACAAGTCACATTGAACGAGATCGATTCCTTACAACTCAGCCCTATTTCTCTTATGGTGATCGATCCTCGCTTGAAGCAGGCTGTCCTATCCTTTCGGGAAGTTAGGTGAGAGGAGACTTTGTTGTTTTTGTTGTGGCGATCACCTTGACAAATACCATACGGGGTATAATATATACAGTAGATTATGCACAGTTAAGCTTGTGCACCAAGAAAGGGGCCTTTTTCATCATGGCTGTTATGCAATGGATGACGGTGGATGTTGTGGACAAAATGAAAGCAGGACAATTGCAAATTATCGACGTTCGTGAACCGGCTGAATTTTCAGCGGGGCATATTCCAGGTGCGCGATTGATTCCTTTGGGTCAAATCGAATCACGTTATAAAGAAATTGACCCCAACAAAGAAACTGTTGTGGTTTGCCGTAGCGGCGGTCGCAGTAGTGTTGCATGTGATTTTTTAAGTCGAGCTGGCTATAAAAATATTCGCAATCTCATGGGTGGCATGAACGGCTGGAGTGGTGAAGTAGTTTATTGATCCCAAAAGGAGGCCATGCATGATGTTGATTGAAAAAAAGGATCAGGACGTTATCAAAGAACGTTTTGCGGGTTTGGACAAAAAAGTCCAGTTGGTCTTGTTTGAATCGAGTCTTGATTGTGAGTATTGCTCGCAAACGCAGCAATTGGTTACTGAACTAGCTGCGTTATCCGATAAACTTGACGTTCAGGTACACAACTTTCACACGGAACCTGATATTGCAGCAAGCTATCATGTATCTCGTGTCCCAGCACTTGTTTTGCTGGATGACACGGGGAAAGACTATGGCATTAAGTTTTATGGAATTCCTGCAGGGTACGAATTTTCCACGCTGCTTGAAGACATTTTAATGGTATCTACCGGTGAAATCTCGCTATCAAAACAGACTGTAGAAACGTTACAAAATTTAACACAGGATGTTCATTTGCAGGTTTTTGTTACACCTACCTGACCGTACTGCCCAGCCGCGGTGCGGCTTGCGCATATGGCAGCTTTCGTTAGCGATCACGTTACGGGTGACATGGTGGAAGCTTCGGAGTATCCGGAACTGTCTGAGAAGTACACCGTGTATGGTGTTCCTAAAACGATTGTTAATGAAGTTGGAAGCATGGAAGGTTCCGTGCCTGAACAACATTTCTTGCAGGAAATCTTAAGCGTTACAAAGTGATGGGCCGCGTGTGGTATGATGAATGACATATGGTACAAAAACGGGGTGTACAGTATGGAATATTCGGATGCCATGAGAAATCGGCTAAAACGGATAGAAGGTCAAATTCGCGGGATTTTAGGTATGATGGAACGCGGCGAAACGTGTGAAAGTATGGTCACACAATTAAATGCTGTTCGCTCTGCAGTTGACCGGCTTTCACTTTATATCGTCGGTTCCAATTTGGAGATGTGTATTCGTGATGAAATTTCATCGGGTGAATCCAAGGAGCATATCATCGCCGATGCGGTAGAATTGCTTATGAAAGTGCGCTAGGCGTTTATTGATTCAGTAATGAAACCGGAAGGTCCACTTGTTGGATTTTCCGGTTTCTTGTGTTTAAGTCAACGTTAAACTATTTGATATATCCTATCCTTCGTAGGTTACTAGTTAGCGGAGGTGTACAAAGGTGACGGAAGTACACAGTTATTTGGCAAACGGAGTTTGGGTTTTGAAGGATAAAAACGAGTCGATAGTTGTTCCGATTATTAACCCGTGGAATGGTGAGGTTGTTTTTGAATACACGGAGCCGACGAGTCATGAAGTGGCAGTGGCTGTATCTGCGGCAAAGGCGGCGTTAGACGTGCCATTTAGCCCGCGGCAAAGAGCCGCTGTTTTGCTTAAAACCTCCCTTTTGATGGAGGAACGTCATGAGCAGCTAGCACGGACACTGTGTCTTGAAACAGGTAAACCGATAAAAGATGCACGGCTTGAAGTGCATCGGGCCACGCTTAACGTTCGCATGGCATCAGAAGAAGCGGCTCGTATTCAAGGGTATACGGAGGAGCAAGAACCGATCGGGACGCAGCGTGTCGTGAGTATGACGATTCGTGAACCTATTGGTGTGGTATGTGCCATAACCCCATTTAATTTTCCATTCAACATTTCCGCTTTAAAGATTGCGCCCGCTTTGGCCGCAGGCAACGCTGTGGTCGTTAAACCTGCCGACCAAACACCACTTTGTGTTAGTTTATTAGCTGACCTATTGATCGAAGCTGGGTTGCCTCAGGGGTACATCAGTGTCGTGCTTGGTGGAGCTCGTGTAGGTCAGGATCTGTTTAATAACCCCAATATCGATTTATATACATTTACAGGCAGTGTGAAAGTCGGGGAAATCTTGAAACAGCAAACGGGACTTCGCCCTATCATTCTCGAGTTAGGGTCAAATGCGCCTAACATCGTTCACCATGATGCAAATTTGCCTTTGGCTGTGGGTGCGTTGGTCAAGGCGGCATTTTCATTTGCTGGTCAAGTATGTGTCTCGGCTCAGCGCATATACGTTCATGAAGATATCTATGATACTTTTTTACACAGTTTTCTAAAAAAAGTAAATTCATTAAAAATTGGCGATCCTTTTGTTGAAGACACCGATCTTGGACCACTCATTTCTGAACAAGCCGCGATACGAGTGCAGGATTGGGTGCAAGAGGCCGTACAGCAAGGCGCCATTCTTCATACAAACCTACAGCGGACAAACAACATGCTTCAACCAATCGTTCTGTCGCAGGTAACGAACGCTATGAAAGTAATGTGTGAAGAGGTATTTGGTCCAGTTGTTAACGTTGTACCTTATCATTCGGTGGCACAAGTAATAGCAATGTGCAATGACAGTCAATTTGGCCTTCAAGCAGGTGTATTCACAAACAATCTTGATGTTGCTTTATCGCTTGCTCACGGGTTGGCTTATGGTAGTGTGAATATCAACCAATCGTCAACTGCACGCCCTGATTCCATGCCTTACGGAGGATTGAAGCAAAGTGGCATTGGCAAAGAGGGAGCTAGGGCATCGATAGAAACGATGACGACGCAAAAGGTCATTACGATTGTTCATCAAGGAGTTGATTCCATTGCCAAATGAGATGCTGTCTAACGGGGATCTTCGTGATGTCGATCAGGCTTCGATGTGGCATGCGTTTGGTCCAGTAAGATCAAATGCTTTCATGGTAAAAGAAGCCCATGGTGTGTATGTGACAGATATAGATGGCCGTACCTATCTTGATGCGATGGCTGGTTTGTGGTGCGTCAATGTCGGGTATTCGCAAGAACGCATTGCCAAAAAAGCGTATGACCAAATGATTCAGTTGCCATACTATCCTTTATCGGCGGCGCATATTCCTGCAACTTTATTGTCAGAAAAGCTCAATGAGTGGCTTGAAGGCTCTTATCAGATCTTTTTTAGCAATAGCGGATCAGAAGCTAATGAGGTAGCCTTTAAAATTGCTCGCCAATACCATGCGTTGAAAGGAGATGGTTCCCGGTATAAAATCATCTCTCGGTACAGAGGGTACCACGGTGCGACGCTTGGAGCTTTGAGTGCAACGGGACAGCACCAAAGAAAATATAGCTATGAACCAATGGCGCCTGGTTTCATTCATATTCACCCACCAGATGTGTACCGCGAATCAAATGGACGATCTGCTCGTGAGTACGCTGAACAATGTGCTCGTGAACTAGAGAAGGCCATCGTGTGGGAAGGTCCTGAAACGGTTGCGGCTTTTATCTTAGAACCGATTATTACAGGTGGCGGACTTTTAATGCCGCCAGACAATTATTTGGAATTTGTGCAGGACGTTTGTAAGCGTTATGGTGTGCTGATGATCGTCGATGAAGTGATTTGCGGATTTGGCCGCACAGGTCGCAACTTTGGATTTCAGCATGCAAATGTGCAGCCTGACATCGTCACCATGGCTAAAGGACTGACAAGTGGATATTTGCCCTTATCTGCAACAGCTGTGAAACGTGATATCTATGATACCTTTCTTCAGGATGAGGGACCAATCGATCGTTTTCGACATGTCAGTACATTTGGTGGACATCCGGTTAGTTGTGCCGTAGCGCTTGAAAACCTGACGATTTTTGAGGAACTTGATCTGGTTTCTCGGTCCTGTGATATGGGCAAGTATCTCTTGCAACAATTAGAAGATCTTTATGCATATCCGATTGTGGGGGATGTTCGAGGAACGGGACTGATGGCAGGCATTGAACTTGTGTCAAACAGAAGTACAAAGGAACCACTTCCGTTGCATGAGGTTCAAAATATCGTCTCTATCTGTAAAGAGTTGGGTGTCATCATTGGCAAAAATGGCGATACTGTTGCAGGATTAAATAATGTCCTCACCATTGCGCCGCCTTTGGTCATTGAACGTGAAGAAATCGATCAGATCATCTCTTGTGTAGCAACAGCCATAGAGCAAACATCTTACCAGAATACGCCTAAGTCTAAATGTGAGGTTATCTGACGCAAAGGTATTGACATATTCCTTGGGTCTATCATACACTATACATGTCATTAAACATGACATGTATAGTTATATAGAATGACAGGGGGAGTGGACATGAATTCAGGGGATATAGCTTGGATTCTCGCATCATCGGCATTGGTTTTAATCATGACGCCAGGCGTAGCTTTTTTCTACGGTGGCATGGTTCGCAACAAAAACGTCATCACCACTATGTTTCAAGTATTTGCCGTCATTCTTATCGTATCGGTGCAATGGGTTGTCTTAGGCTATAGTTTGGCATTTGGTCCTGATGTCTCCCATCTTATCGGTAATTTGCAATGGGCCTTCTTTCAAAACGTGGGAGCGGCGCCTGATGCAACGTATGCCGCAACGATTCCCAACCAACTTTACGCCATTTTCCAAATGATGTTTGCCATTATCACGCCAGCTTTAATTGTCGGAGGATTAGCAGAACGTGTCAAGTTTTCTTCCTTTCTCGTCTTTATCGTACTTTGGGCGACGTTGATTTACGATCCGCTCGCACATTGGGTATGGGGTGCGGGTGGTTGGTTGCACAACTTGGGGATTCTTGATTTTGCTGGCGGTACGGTTGTTCATATTAGTTCCGGTGTCGCAGGTTTAGCCGCCGCAATCTACTTAGGACGCCGCACCGATCACGGTAAAGTAGAGATGAAGGCGCACAATGTACCATTTGTTTTGCTAGGGGTTGCGCTGTTGTGGTTCGGTTGGTTTGGATTTAATGCTGGCAGCGCAGTTGCCGCCAATTCCTTATCGGTTAGTGCCTTTTTGACTACGAATACCGCTACGGCAGCATCAGCCTTAGCTTGGATGGCTGTGGAACGTTGGCGCACGGGTCATGCTACCTTACTTGGTGCGTGTGCTGGTGCTGTGGCAGGCCTTGTGGCTATTACGCCTGCGGCAGGTTTTGTCACCGTTGGTGGATCGCTGATCTTAGGAGCGCTTGGCGGGGTTATCTGCTTTTTTGCCTCAACGGTTTTAAAAGGTCGCTTTGGTTACGATGATGCGCTTGACGCCTTTGGCGGTCATGGCATAGGTGGAACTTGGGGTGCTATTGCGACAGGGCTATTTGCTACCGTATCCGTTAATTCTTTAGGAGCCAATGGCTTGTTTTATGGAAATGTGCATACCCTTTTGGTGCAATTACTCGGCGTAGCTGTATCGTGGGTGTTTAGCTTTGCAGGTACGATGATCATCCTCAAAGTGGTGGATTTGATCATGGGGCTTCGTGTATCGCCTGAAGAAGAACGCATTGGATTGGATTTGGTTCTTCATAACGAAAATGCGTATCCAGAGAATCTGACGTGGGATACGGCAGCTAGTGTGCTTGAAAGTCTGAAAAAAAGCGGCGGACCATTGCCTGAGGCTAAATCCGCTCAGCGATTGCCGAATTCTCTGTAAGGCTTGCTGAAGTTGCAAATAGCTTGGAACAAACAACAGGTAACCGTACGTAGAACGGTTACCTGTTGCTTTAAGAGAAATTTATTTTCGTGCAAAGGACAGCAAAAATTCTGCCGTTTCTTTCATATCCATCGCGTGCGAACCTTTGACAAGCACCGTGCTGCCTTTTTGTAACCGTTGAATAAGGTGCCGATGTAAAGGTTGCCGCATAATGAACTGGTGTACTTTATCTTTTGATAAACCCGCCGCGATAGCGCTTTGCCCAATTTGTCCTGCCTCGCGGCCGTACGTATACAACAGATCAATGCCTGATTTTGCAATATACTTGCCTACATCACGGTGAGCATGCAACGAATACGTGCCCATGCCTAGCATCGTGCCCAAAACGGCGACTTTCTGCCCATTGCCCATATGCTGTAAAACATCGAGAGATGCCTTTACGGCATTCGGATTGGCGCTGTACGTATCATCAATTATAGTAATTCCCTTTTTTGTTCGATGAACCCACAAGCGTCGTTCCATTTTATGATAGTGGGCGAGGCCGCGCTGTACCTCTTGGATGGTAAACCCTAAGGAATCGGCAACGGCGATCGCCATTAAGGCATTGTAGACGTGATGAACCCCGTGAATAGGAATGGTTACGGGAAAAGACGCATTGCCTGTGTGCGCTACAAAAGCCATACCACCTTCACGATAGCGTACATTCGATGCGGTGTACCGTGTAGGATGGTTTATACCGACTTTTACGATGCGGCCCTTAAAATTCCTTGTTAAAAGCAGGTTAGAGTTTTTATCGTCCGCATTGATGATCAAGAGCCCATTTTGCTTCATGAACAAAATAAGTTCAGATTTGGCTGCCGCGAGTTTTCTGACATCACCGCCAAACTGTCCAATGTGAGCCGTTCCAATGTTGGTGATAACACCGATATTGGGCATAATCGCCTTACAGTGAAGACGAATGTGGCCTGGCCCCGACATACCGTACTCAAGAACGAGTGCCTGATGACGAGGGGTTACTTGGTGCGCGTATCTTCTCGTATGCGTGAAAAAATTGAGATTCCAAGGTGATTTAAAAATATGCCAACGTGTCGATAGGATAGCTGCCGTCATTTCTTTTGTGGTGGATTTACCAGCGCTACCCGTGATCGCAATGATCGGACGTGTTCGTGGTTGAGTTGGTTGCACGGTCATAGCTTCGGTCTCACTCTCGTTTTTAGTAAAAATGTATGGCTTTTCGTGATGAATCGTATAGGTGACTAGCCCGTGCCCACAAAAATAACCAAATGTAGCTTGTCGTAATACACTGACAAGGACGACATAAACCATGGAAGGATGGGCTGCAGGTGGCAACGAATATCGAAATAGCAGCAGTTGGTGACATCCTGATGTGGCACGAACAGATTCAAAGCGCGAGAGTCGCCGGCGAGCCAAGGTATGATTTTTCTTTGATGTTTGAACAAGTAGCTCCCTATTTTCACCGTGCAGATCTTGTTATAGGCAATCTCGAGACGACGTTATCAGGGCGTGATAAGCAGTATCAAAGAAAAAATAAGCTGACGGGTTATCCAATGTTCAATTGCCCCATCGAATTAGCCCATGCTCTTCATAAGGCGGGTTTTGATGTCGTAACGACGGCTAATAACCATTGTATGGACCGAGGTATAGTAGGGCTTAAACATACCATCATGATGCTCAATCAGGAGGGATTGGCACATACAGGGACGTTTGCCACAAAAAACGATGCGTTGCGACCCTTGGTCATGAACGTCAAAGGTGTGCGCGTTGGTATACTGGCTTACACGTATGGAACTAACTTTCTTCCCGTCCCTAAGGAACATGCCTATGCCGTATCGCTAATTCGTGATGCGGTAATGGTGAGAGACGTAAAGCGGTTAAAACCGTTGGTGGATATCATCCTTGTCGCGATGCATTTTGGTTATGAGTTTCACCGCCAACCTTCAAAAAGGCAACAGCGCTTGACGCGGATGTTGTTTCAAGCAGGAGCTGATGTGGTGTTAGGCGCTCATCCCCATGTGTTGCAGCCGGCAGAGGCAATACGAATAGAAGATGATTTTGGTGAAAACAAGATGCGTTTTGTGATCTATTCCCTGGGAAATTTTATCTCGACACGCATGATGCATGACCCTTTGACTGAGCAAAGTATCATTTTGAGGATTCATGTGACGAAAAATGAAAAAAATGCGCATATTCATGATGTATCCGTCTTGCCCACCATTGTAAAAAAAGTGACGCAAGATTCTCACACATGCTTTTTGGTGCAACCATTGCCTAAAAGTACGCGCGATGTTCGTTTATTGGAGGTGCGAAAGCATATCCTGAAGCATGTCTTGCATCACGGCATACAGGCAAGTTAAAGGTGAAAAGTGGTATAGTAAACAACAAATTGCCATTGTGGCGGAGTTGGGGGAGTTGCGTTGAACGACGAGCGTAAAAGCTCCGAGGGGTTACGTAGGGCGCTGACCAATCGGCAAATTCAGATGATGGCGGTCGGCGGGGTTTTGGGCGTTGGCTTATTTTATGGATCTGCGCTTGCGGTGAAATTGTCGGGGCCAGGTGTTCTTCTGGATTTTATTTTGTGTGGTGTCATCGCC
>DAHWJX010000043.1:0-23641 GCA_027343965.1 Caryophanales bacterium
AGCGCGCCAAAAAGTCCTGCTAACGGTCTGCTTTGTAAGGAGACACCCAAGATTGCCACACGCGCAACCTCTTTTTCTTGGGCTACACCAGTCACCACACGCAATCCTTCCATTGTGCTCATATCTGTTATCACCGTGCCTTCCGCATCACTAAAACTCGAACGCACAACGAGTGCAACCTTGTGCCTTTTTGCTGTTTCCACCGCCCTTGGATGAAGGACTTGCGAACCAAGGTTGGCAAGTTCAAGCATTTCCTCGTAACTCACCCTCGGCAATTTACGTGCAGTGGGAACCTTGCGAGGATCGGCCGTATACACACCATCGACGTCCGTATATATCTCGCAACGATCTGCATGCAGCGCAGCGGCAATCGCGACCGCTGTCGTGTCTGAACCACCACGGCCAAGCGTTGTGACAGAACCTATTGCGATACCCTGAAATCCTGCAACAATCGCCACGCCGTCTTCCTTCATGAAGTCCGTTAAAGCGCGTGGATCGATATCCTCAATACGCGCTGCGCCATGTACGGGTTCAGTTTTAATACCCGCCTGCCAACCTGTAAACGAATGGGCTCTCACCTGCCGGCTTTGCAGAGCCATCGCAAGCAAGGCGGTTGATACTTGTTCTCCAGTAGCTAACAGCGCATCCATCTCACGCGCGCTAGGTTCTGAAGTAATCTGTGATGCCAACTCAACTAAGGCATCCGTAGAATGTCCCATCGCAGAAACGACTACGACTACTTGATGCCCCGCGACACGTGTTTTCACGATGCGATCTGCGACAGCCTGAATGCGCTGCGGGGATCCAACCGATGTGCCACCATATTTTTGAACAATAAGCACGACCATCCACTCCTATATCTATGGCTCATTGGGGCTTTCATATAGTGCTTATCGTAACATAAACCAGACTTGATCTTAACTAGGCTTCCCCTATCCATGTCTTATTTGTACAATGAATTAAGAAGCAACCGTGAAATCGGCACAAGAAAAGGAGAGATTATGAAGACATTACGACATTTTTTGGCGGTGTTCATGCTTTGTATCGTCATGGTACCAACGGCTCATGCGGATGTTATCCCCTTACCGCCCATGAATCAAGCCTTCAATGTTGCAAAAGATGCTACCTACTCGGTGTCGAGCACCGACACGACAGACACGTATTTTCAGCAAGTACAAACCAAGACTTATCCAGAACCACCTGGCGGATTGCTTGGAACGAGTCCTACCTGGAACGGTTTCTTACGGCAATTAAACCGCACCGTTGTCGTTAAGCTTGCTCAGCCCACTGTTTTAACGGGTGCATCTATACAATTCATGGAGCAAACATCACGAGGTATCTTATTCCCTACACATGTTCAATTCTCGGTGTCGATGAATGGGAATCGCTGGTATGATGCCGGTAATGTAACATCTCATGTGCCACCGTATTACTCAGGCTCTCTCGAACAAACGTTTCGCACGACGATTCATCGAGTAAACGCGCAGTACATACGACTACAATTCCCTGTCGACGTATGGGTCCTGGCGCGCAATCTCAAGGTATTCGGCTCACCTCTTCTATCACCTAGCTACACACAGTTAACAGCGATGCCATCTAAACCCTTTGGCGTCGGCACACTGTCTCCTGGCGCACCTGCTTCAGCAGGTGTTAAAAATGCCTTGCTTGTCTACAGTGGTGCTTATGGTGCGGAAGGAACCTGGACACAAAAACAATTTTCCCCCATGGTTGCCTATCTTAGTGGAGCTGGTCAAGTAAGTGGTAGTATGTTTGATACATTTTTATTCTTACCTTACGGATCTTCGTTAACAACGATAGGTGGTTGGCAACATTACATGCATGGATTGTTCACGCCAAATGAACAACTAAGCGCGCTCAATGCCACAATAGCTAGCTATCAAAGTTCATTTGCGAACTTGGGTATTCACGAACCCACCGTCAATGTCATCCTAACGATTCCCTATCCAAATAGTTCAATCACCAATTTCGGAAAGTTATGGAGTAACCAAAGTCTCTCCTTTAGCAGTAAGGGGCAAGGCACCTACGCAGCTTATGAGAATAGGCTACGCGCGATGGAATGGTACGTCAGTAACCTTTTAGCAAAATGGAAGGCTGCAAATTATACGCACCTTCATCTTGTAGGACTATATTGGGACGCAGAATCCGTATCCTATTCTGCGCCTAGCGAAGTCAAGCTTATTGAACACGCATCCGATCTGGCCCATAAAAATAACCTGAAACTATTTTGGATTCCGACCTACAATGCGGCGGGACTTGTTTCATGGTCAACATATGGTTTTGATGATGTTATTTTACAATCGAACTACTTTGAGACGCGTTCCTTGTCTGTACAACGTATGGAGACAGCATCTCAAGAGGCGTTTCAGTATGGTCTCGGGGTAGAGCTTGAAATGGGACCATCTGTTTTAACAGAACAAGCCGCACGGGATCGCTACTACAATGAAATGACCGCAGCGTATAACAACTCTGCTGAAAAAAATACCGTACACGCAGTCTATGCAGGTAGTCAGTTGCTTGTACGCGCTGCACTCAGCACCGATCCAAACGTGCGAAGCATCTATGTGAATACGTATGATTTTCTCATTGGTCAATTTACCAACTCAAGCTATTTACCGTAAGTAAAAGGGCGGTAATCCACCCGCCCTTTTACTTACCGTTGATTGAACCCTTCCTGACTGGCCTTCTCGATCAGGTCAGATGTCTCATGCAACCAAACTGTAGCCGTTGCGGCAGACAAATCAGCAAACAGTTCATCTCGCCGTTCTTGATAATCTTTGATACGTTCCTTTAGCTCATCAAGAGCATCTTGTAAATAAGCGAGTTTTTTCTTTAAAATAGTTTGCTGATCAATCAATTCTAACCGCCTTTGCCTACGTTTGCGTCGCTTTTCAAGAAGTTCCTTTGCCCGTTGTTCATCACCATCGCCCAATGCCTGCGTTGCCTCTGTTTCCAAAACCTGCTCTTCTTTTTCCAAGGATGCTATCTGTTGCGCCAATCGTTCAAGCTGGCTAAGTACATCACCGATGAGAAGTTTAATCTCACCAACACGTGAAAGCATCTCCTGGTATGCTGTCTGCAATTGCTCCTGAATACCAGGTTCTTTCGTAAGGCGATCTTTTACCTCACTCTCGATAATCTTTGCCGCGCGCCGAAATACGCCCATCGTTATCACCTCGTACGCATTTTACCTAGTCGTTGAGCGATAGTATCAATTGCGGTTTTGCTATCGTATGCTCACTTGACGTAGGTGTAATTGCTGTACCCACGGCAAAAAATTCAATCACATGGCTTCCCCAGCCGTGGCTTTTTTCCTGTAAATCCACGCCGACAATCCCTTGGGCGTGCACTTCGTGTGCTTCCATTTGCATGCGTTCCATCGCTAATTCCCGTGCATCGTACAAACTCTGGGTAAAATTGGGCATCTCCATATTTTGACCAACGGAACGCAGATATTGTCGAACTGACTGGTGCGCCACATGATATACACAACTACCCATGACAAGCGACAATGGGCGATATCCCGCGGAAAGCAACGTCCAAAAATCCTGACCAGAAAGATCACTTGTAAACGGTTTGCCATTATCCAACCGATAGTTACCTTTATCGCGTGCAGCAACAGCCGTTCCTACCGCGATAAATTCAGCCAGATCTTCACCCCATTCATACCGTCCCACATCAAGGCGTACGCCTACTACACCATCCGCACCAAGTGCCTGTGCTTCTTCTTCCATGCGTGACATGGCAAGTTCTCGTGCATGGTACATGGCTTGGCTAAGTACCTGCATCTCTTCGTTATTACGCCAATTGGCCTGTTGAAAGCCAATATGATAAATCGAACTGCCGACAACCATGCCGATAGGTTCAAAGCCAGCCTCTCTCACGAGTAAAAACTCATTGACACTCAAGTCACTTGTAAAAACGCCCTGGGGATGATTTGCACTGCGCAACCCTTGCAATCTTTCCAATGCATGTTTTGGTAAATCCTGAAAGTTATCAGGCATGTATTAACCTCCCGATTGGTTATCTACAACTCACGCGATGAATAATCTCGTAGATTGACTGTCATCGATACAGCAGGCGAAGGCTGAAATGATGTAGTGCTAAGTACAGACCCTAACATGGAAACATCGATAATATGATCAGTAACCGACTCATTTTCGCCTACTTCACGTGGTACGTCATGAACTTGCAACGTAAAATCAGCGCTGATCACACCCGTGCCTCCCAGCCTCACCGCTTCTTCTTTCATGCGCTTGATAACCAAGTGCCGCACCGTTGAAACGGCCTCCTGAAACGTATCCATCTCTTGATTGTAGAAACTTCTCTCCTGGCGCATCGCCCGCCATCCCGTTACTACATAGTAGTAAGACGTTCCGAGCGCCACACCGATCGGTACAGCATTGGCTTGTAGCAAGCGCACAAAGTCTTGCCCCGAAACTGAGGCAAGCATTGGCCGATCATTTTCGGGTAAGCCTTCAACGTGCACGGCAGTACCATAAGATACGTACTCAATCACCCTGTCTTCTTCAGACCACTTTTTTTGCGAGATGCGTACACCTACAACAGCATTGGCTCCAAGCTGTTTAGCCTCTTTTTCAAGGCGCAGCATAGCTAAACGTTTGCCCTCATAAGCAGCTTGTGTCGGGGCGATAAGTTCATGATTCGTAGGCATAGAGCCTAGTCCCCACTGCGAAGCGACAAACCCAACGTGAAATACAGAACTTCCCATTACTTGACCTATTGGTTCCAGCTGAAACGGACGTAGCGCCAGCCACTCATTGACAGACAGGTCACTTGTCCATGGGAGGTTGCCTTGACGCGTCTTTTCTAAGCGATCAACAACATCCCTAGGCAAAGTTCCTTGCTCAAAAGCTTCAAGCGTTCGTTGTGCTCGTTCTTGAGCAGCATTTGTCGGGGCATCTGCTTGCTTTTTAAATAAAAACCCAAACAACGATTTTCCCCCTCTCATCCAAGGAAATCACAGCAGAAAGTCTTCCATTGACTGTCTGTTTTGTTCGTGTTCTTTTGCATAAGCAGCCAAGATGACTGATAGCTCCGCTAGCCAATCGGAAAACGATATATCCGTTGTGGAAATAATAATTCCACGCACGATACGCGCTCGTTTGGCCAACAACGAATGTCCTTCTCGAATGACCTGATAGCTGCGGTCAGCCATCATAACTTCCAATTTTATGATGGGATGCTCATGACTAAAAAGCTTTCGCTCTCGAACGATCGTCACCAGTCCTGGCAGGGATTTATCAAGCCGCTGCGCGAGAGCTTCGAAAAATGCCAATTCATCTTGAATGTCGTGGCGCCATGAAGCCGCCTTGAGATCAAACACCATATCGCTCATCGCATCATCCACCCTGTATACGCATAGATAAGACGAATGTTTCACTTGTTGCGGCGGTCTTTTTTGATTTCCTCTTTTTGCATGCGAAGTTTCTTTTGTGCTCGTAAAAAGTCCGTTACACCTGGAATGATCGAAAATGCATCACCGAATGCCGCCATATAGCGAATTGCCTCAGATTCCTCGCCGGGTTGTGATTCCTTGGGTAATTTTTGTGGTGCGACTCGCAACCCCAACAGGTAATCAAGCACAAATGGATTCGCTTTTCTTGCAGCAAGAAAAACAGATCGGGCGACAAGGGAATCACCATGCACGGCGTACGCCAGTAGAAGTCGATTGTACAGCATCGGTGTGCTTTGTTCCGCCTCATATTCATTGGCGATTTTCTCAGCATCAGCATACCGCTCTAATTCTAGTAAAGCTCGCAACAAAACAAATCGAATGCCCTGATGATCCACTGGATTCAAGCGTAACGTTGCTTCTAAGACGTCAATCGCATTTTCATGCTCCCCCGTCTCCCACAACACTTGGCCCAATCCAGCACGGGCATGCATATACGGTCTTGTTTGAGCCACTTGCCAGAAACGTCCCATCCACTCGTCTTTGCGATCGGCAAAAAGACGATCACCAGCATCAACAGCTTCTCGCAAGTACGTTACTGCGTCAGCCATACTTTGTGCTGATTCATTAGCCAATAAGAGCCAAGCCTCGATACAATTGCGAGAAATTCCCAACGCTTTATTCGCAATCTCGATACGTCTTTCACGATCCGGTTCTTGTGCTGCTTCATTCAATACATCGAGTGCTTTTGATACCGCATGTTGAAGTTCACTTTTGTTTTCCATCTCTTGAACATCGTTGCTCATGGTGTTTCCCCTTTCAAAAACAAACTGCTTATCTCATTATAAGCGAAAAAAGCCGCCGACGTAGTCAGCAGCCACTATAAATCAGAAGAATTTAAGGGATTTATCGCGTATGTTTTCGCAACGCCTGTGTCTGCGCTGTAGCCTGAAACACAGTTGAACGGTGGCGTCTTCGTGATCGTTTTACGCTACGCTCTTTATCAACGCCAAGGACAAACCACAAATTTGCAGAAATCACGATGGCTGCAAAGGCAAGCCATCCGTAGACAAACACTTTTTGCCATGCTGTGATTGCTGCATAGGGCATATGCTCAACGGCCACATAGACGGAGCCCACGCCAACCATCGTGTATAGCGCAGGCTCCCAGACCGTACGCAGACGAGTGACTCGAATCATCGCGCTTCTCCCTTTCTCGATCAGACAAGCTATACTATCACCTTATGTCTGATGCTCAGACACTATGCTTCAAAAGTGTATAAGCGATGAGTCGTCGACAAACACTATGCCCGAAGTGGCAAAAGACCTGAGGAGGGATACGATGGGCACAAACTCAACACAGTCCTACATCGATGATTTTAGTAAATGGAAGGATTTTCTCGGCAGCAAGGTGGATCAAGCACACAATGTTGGCATGTCCAATGATAATATTACCAATGCCGCTGTCAAATTGGGATCATTTCTAGCGGATAAAGTGGATCCAACAAACCCACAGGAACGTCTATTGAAGCAACTATGGGAAAGTGGTTCTAAGCAAGATCAAGAATCTTTGGCCCGCATGATGATCAACATGGTTCAAGATCCGCACTAGTACCTTCTGAGCAACGTTATCAAAAAAAGCAATGAGAGCGTCAAATTTTGACGCTCTCGCCTGGTTTTACTTCGTAAGCCTGTATCCCTTTCGCTCGCACTTGTTGAACAAACGCATGCGCATCTTGCCGAATCAACTCAAAAGTATCATAGTGCATCGGCATCACAGCCTTTGGTGCTAAAAGTTCTGCCGCATACAGTGCATCATCCGGCCCCATGGTGTAGTTATCCCCGATCGGCAGCATGGCCAGATCAAGCGGGTGTCGTTGTCCAATCAATTTCATATCACTAAACAACGCTGTATCCCCTGCATGATAGATCGTTTTTCCATCTGCGCGAAAGAGGAGGCCTACAGGATTGCCCCCATACACCATCCCCTGAAGAGTATCGATACCTGCTCCATGAAAAGCGAGGGTAAATTTGACCCATCCAAAAGAGAACTCATGGGCTCCTCCCAAATGCATGGCATGCACAGCTACACCTTGCTGTCTCAACCACCCGGCTAATTCCGCACACGCCACGACTAGCGCTCCTGTGCGTTTGGCGATGGCGACCGTATCACCTAAGTGATCACCGTGACCATGTGTAAGCAAAATTGCGTCCGCATGCACCTCTTCAGCCTTTACTGGTGAAAGTGCATTTTCCGTGAAAAATGGGTCAATTAAAATTGTGTGTGAATTCGTCATAATAGAAACCGCAGCATGGCCAAAAAATGTTACTTTCATCAATCGCCCATCCCTTCCTAGGCTAAATCCCCTTAAGTACAGTATACACGAGGTGTACCAACTCAACATACGTCATGATTTGTTCGCGAAAACTTACATTTTCGTGCATAATGTAAGTATCTAAGCAGGGAAAGGCATGGTGGAATATGGCGACAACAAGCATGGACGCCTTGGCGATCAATGCGATCCGCACGCTGTCAATCGACGGCGTGGAACAAGCAAACTCCGGACACCCAGGACTTCCTATGGGTGCTGCCCCAATGGCTTATGTGTTATGGACGCGTTTTATGCGACACAATCCGCAAAATCCAGCCTGGTATAACAGAGATCGTTTTGTGTTATCAGCAGGACACGGATCGATGCTTCTCTATAGTTTGTTGCACTTGTTACAGTATGATCTTACGATCGATGACCTTAAACAGTTTCGACAGTGGGGAAGCCGTACGCCAGGCCATCCTGAATATAAACATACGCCTGGTGTGGAAACCACGACAGGTCCATTGGGTCAAGGCTTCGCCAATGCAGTTGGCTTTGCTATGGCGGAACGCTTTCTCGCCGCAAAATTCAATCGAGAAAAGTTTCCCGTCATCGACCATTATACGTATGCTCTTTGTGGCGATGGAGATTTGATGGAAGGTATCTCGTACGAAGCGGCATCTCTTGCCGGACATTTAAAGCTTAATCGTCTGATCGTCTTGTATGACTCTAACGACATCTCTTTAGATGGCCCCACCACGCGCAGTTTTACGGAAAATGTCAGAGAACGTTTCTTAGCCGCAAACTGGAATTATTTGCGTGTAGAAAACGGTAATGACACGGAGGAAATTGAACAAGCGATTGCTAACGCAAAGCAATCAACGGACAAACCTACGATTGTCGAAGTCCGTACCGTGATCGGTTTTGGAAGTCCTGGCAAACAAGGGACTTCGGCAGCCCATGGTTCGCCATTAGGCGCTAAGGAGACACAACTGGCCAAAGAGCAGTATGGATGGAACTATGAACCATTTTTTGTGCCCTCCGAAGTGAAAGATCATTTTGCGAGCAAGGTTGCGCAAGCGAGAGAACATGAATCTGCATGGATACACATGATGCAAGACTACACCACGCAATTCCCAGAGGATGCAAAGGAGTTTTTCGCCACGATGCAAGGTGAGTTACCCGCATCATGGGAGGAAACCCTGCCATTTTATGATGTCGACAGTGAAAAGATGGCGACTCGTAAAGCGTCCGGTCTCGCGATCAATGCGATCGCTAAGGGCATACCTACCTTTCTCGGCGGTTCGGCCGATCTTTCGTCATCTAACGATACAACGATCAAAGGTGAAGAGGTCTTTTGTGCTGAAAATGCCAGCGGGCGTAATCTTTGGTTTGGCGTAAGAGAACACGCGATGGGTGCCATCTTAAATGGACTGGCTTTACATGGTGGGTTGCATCCGTTTGGCGCTACATTTCTTGTCTTCTCAGATTATTTGCGACCATCCATTCGACTCGCTTCCTTAATGAAACTTCCCGTCGTCTATGTGTTTACCCACGACAGCATCGGTGTCGGTGAAGACGGACCCACGCACCAGCCTGTCGAACACGTCGCTGCCTTGCGAATCATTCCTAATCTCGTTACCTTTCGACCTGCCGATGCCAATGAAACCACAGCCGCGTGGCGTTACGCACTTACCCATCGCGACCGTCCCGTCGCACTGGCGCTAACAAGACAGACCCTGCCTATTTTGCCTGGCACAAAGGAACAAGCTACAGTCGGAGTCGAAAAGGGCGGCTACGTTATTGCTAAGGAAAGCGGCTCTTCCATTGATGCGATCTTGCTTGCCACAGGCTCAGAAGTTAGCTTGGCCGTGAAAGCAAAACAACAACTGGAAAATGAAGGGCTATCCATTCGCGTGGTCAGTTTACCATCCATGCGCTTATTTGATGAACAGCCGCACGCTTACCAAGACATGGTTTTGCCGCAAGACGTAAAGGCTCGCGTATCGATTGAGATGGAACATCCTTTTGGATGGAACAAGTACGTGGGTGATAACGGCGTTGTTATTGGCATTGATCATTTTGGCGCATCTGCCCCCGCCGATATTTTAATGGAAGAGTTTGGCATTACTAAAGAGGCAGTCATCGAAGCCGTAAAAACCAGCATGCAAAGGAGCCAACAGGCATGAGTAAACTCCATGAACTAAATACCCTAGGGCAAAGCCCTTGGTTAGACTATATCCGAAAAGACATGGTTGAAAATGGTGAATTGGCCCAATTGGTGGAACAAGGGGTTCGTGGTGTTACATCAAATCCAACGATCTTTGAAAATGCCATCGCGAAAAGTGCTCTTTATCAAGAAGATATTGAACGTTTAGCTCGCGAAAACAAGAGCACCACAGAGATTTACGACGCACTAGCTTTTGCTGATATTCAAAAAGCGGCGGACATTCTTCGCCCCGTCTATGACAAATCCAGTGGAGCCGACGGATTTGTCAGTCTTGAAGTACCACCCGATATGTGCGATAACCATCAAGAAACGATTACAGAAGCCAAGCGCATTTGGAGCGCAGTCGATCGACCTAATCTTATGGTCAAAGTGCCTTCTACTAAGGAAGGTCTTCTCGCCATCACTGAACTTATCAGCGACGGTATCAATGTCAATGTCACTTTAATGTTTACACAACAAGATTATCTCGATGTCGCGCGTGCTTACATTGATGGGCTCGCCAAACGCAGAGCAAAAGGCGGTGACATAAGCCGCGTAGCATCAGTCGCGAGCGTATTTGTCAGCCGTATCGATTCGGCTGTAGAGAGTCTCGTAGACGACGATCTTTTGAATCGTCTCATGGGCAAAGTGGCAATAGCCAATACGCGCAAAATTTACGAATTGTTTCAACAAGAATTTGCATCACCGCGATTTCACGAACTTTTGGTAAACGGAGCTCAAATGCAGAGGCCTTTATGGGCTTCGACGGGCACAAAAAACAAATCTTTGCCAGACACTCTTTACATAGACGAACTGATCGGTCCTGACACTGTCAACACGATGCCTCCAGCCACGCTTGAAGCCTTTGTGTCCCACGGAAATCCTGTCGTGACAGTTGATCAACACCGCGAAGATGATAATGCTATTTTGGCCTTATGCGAATCGCAGCAAATCAACCTCGCCAAGATCGGTGACGGTTTGAAACAAAAAGGTTTAACTGCATTTGCCGAGTCGTTTAATCATCTGATACAAACGATCGATGATGTGCGCACATCAGCCATTCATTAAAACTAATACTCCACGTGTGTTGTCTCCTCTCGATTATTGGGAGGAGACTTTTTTATACACAAAGTTTGCTACAAGCACACCATGAAGCAATGAACTAGGCTGGATTAAAAACACGAACAAAATATAAAATGTCTCTATTTTCGTTCGTGAATTCTATTGACTGATTACCTTTGTCAGGTGATACTAGAAAATGAAGACATCACATAGGGAGGTCATTATGCAAACACAAGAAGCATATGGCGATGAAGTATTGCACGTTGAGCCGCATGGCATTGATCCGATTCCGGAAACAGAGCGCCATGGCCGTACGCGCAACATTTTTACACTTTGGTTCAGCGCAAACCTCGAGTTTGCCACATTGAGTCTAGGTGTGTTATCTATTGGTGTATTTGGTTTGAATATGTGGCAAGCCGCTTTAGCCATTATCATCGGTACCGTTGTTGGTGCGTTGGCTATCGGTGCACTTACGACGTTTGGCTACAAATGGGGCATTCCCCAACTGATCCAATCACGCGGAGCCTTCGGATTTATCGGTAATATGTTCCCTGCCTTATTTAATTTTATAGCTGGTATAGGTTGGTATGCGGTCAATACAGTACTTGGTGTATATGCACTTCAATGGGTACTTCCTATCGGATTTTTACCAGACTTAATTATTATGATCGTCTTACAAGCTATTGTTAGCGTCTATGGGCATAATCTTATTCATTTCGTTGAGCGTCTTTCAGCACTGATCCTTGCTGTCGTCTTTATCATTGTTACTGTGTTCGCTATTGGCCATGTTCATTTAAACATCGCTGAAAACCTGAAAACCGTGAGTAATTTTGGCGGATTTTCCGGCGCCTTTATTCTTGCCGTTGGTGTTTCTCTCTCTTACATGATGGGATGGATGACCTTTAGCTCAGATTACAGCCGTTATCTTCCCAAAAACACGTCAGTCAAAAAAGCGTTTCATTCAGCATTTTGGGGTAACGTCATCCCTTGTATCTGGCTTGAGCTTCTTGGAGCGGCTCTCGCCACGGTAAAAGCTGTGTACATTCCGACCGATGTTATATCAGGTATCTTACCGCACTGGCTTGGTGTCATCACGATGTTGGCGATTATTCTAGGCACACTCACCGCAAACGTCTTGAACATCTACTCCGGGTCTTTATCTCTTCTTGCCATTGATGTAGCCTGGGTTCGAGCTGTAGCACCGAAACGTTGGGTCGCTGCTTTGATCGTTGGTCTACTTGGTGGCATCCTATCTTATATCGGCGGCCAAAATAATTACTATCAGAACTACAGCAATTTTCTTTATGTTCTTGCTTATTGGGTCAGCCCATGGCTGGCTGTGGTGCTACTGGATTATGTGTTGTTTCGTCGCCATCGTAGCGATGTACGAGATTTTTATGAAAATGCCGGAAGCTTTCGTGCAGGTTTTTGGGCATTCGTCATTGGCGCTCTTGTCTCATCACTGTTCTTCAATCAGTTGTACTTTACGGGACTTATCGCAAAGAGCTTACCGCAAATTGGCGATATCTCCTATTACGTAAGCTTTATCGTGGCCAGTATTTTATATATCTGGTTTTCATCCTCTACGCGCAAAGCAGCACGTGTCACCAAGGCCAAGTTAGCCTAAGTATCTACAAAAGCCCACCACTTGAACTGAATGCTCAGTGGCGGGCTTTTCTTTATGTCACGATGGTGTATTGGACCAATGATCAACCATTTTCCGTAGATCGTCGAGCTCTTTACGTAATGTTCGCTCCCTTGTTATCAAGACAATCATGTACAAGAATGTTCCTATCCATACCACCAACGCTGCGGCTAAAACGTATCCCACGTGTTATCCCCTCTCATTTTGAAGTTGATGAAGCTTCTTGCGAACTTGCTCACGTAAATCATCCAACGCATCTTTATCTTGTTGCAGTAAGGTTACCATGCATAATAAAAAGAGATAAAAAAAGATAAATACGGCAATGCTAAACAATAAAGTGAGGACCATACTTGGAGGCATATTAAAACCTGTTGCAGTGATTACGCTTGGATGGATACCTCGCCACCATGTCACCGACTCATGGATAATGGGAAGATCAATTGCCGCTATGATGCCAAAAACGGCGGATACTCGAGCTGACCGATCCCGATTGGCAATGGATACCCGGAGCAAGAGATAGCCTACATAAAGAAACCACAAGATGAGCGTCGATGTTAACGTTGGATCCCAGGTCCACCATACGTTCCATACGGCCTCACCCCAAATGGAACCACTCACTAGTACCAGCGTCGTAAAGACCAAACCAATCTCGGCCGACGCAGCAGCAAGTCGATCCCAAAAAACGTTCTTTTTTATCAAAAAAACAATGCTTGCAATTGCTGTAATTCCAAAAGCTAAGAATGCATCTGTTGCACTTGCAACATGATAATATAAGATACGTACCGTATCGCCCATCTGAGCTTCCGGAGGCGACCAAATAAAATCAAGATATTGACTAACCACCATCGCTGCAAACAAGATAGCGAGCAATCCCTTACGAACTTGAGCCAAGACCATCAAACCTCCACAAGAATCTCAAACAACAATCCAGGCAGAACCAAAAACAAAACCGCATAGCCCCCTAAGACCGCCCACCATGCTGTCAAGAGTCCCAGTCCTGAGGCATACCAAACAGCTTGCGTGATCGTTTGCACGGCAAGAAAGAGCGGGATAGCCAAAGGAAACAAAAGGATCGGTACGACAATTTCCCTCAGGTTACTGGCGCTTGCTACACTTGTCAAGAATGTGCCCAAGGCCATAAACGAAAGCGTACACAGTAATGTGGCCAAGATAAAAAGCATTGGCACCTGTGGAACGGATTGCCTAAGCACAAGCATAAACATCGGCACTAAGACAAGCTCAACCAGAAGCATAAACAAGGTATTCGACAGGACCCGCGCATAAAAGATGACGCTACGATCCATTGGTGCCATCAGGGCTCCCAAAAGTGCTCCGTCCCAACGTTCCTTATCATCCTGACGGTTAAGCCCGAGATAGCCTGCTATAAAAATCAGCACCCACAATACCGAAGGAAGCGAATGCACTTCATACATACTCCATCCTGAAACGGAGAACCCCAACAACACCAAAAGCAAGAAAGCAAATGTCACAGCCGATACAAAAAGTGTCTTTGTGCGAAATTCTACCGCCAAATCTTTGCTCGTAAGCACCCACAGGCTGCGCAGATACATCAAGTCAATCCCCCTTGAAGCAGGTAGCCGCCATCGATCGTAACGCGCCGTGTCGCTAACTTTATGACCTGGTTCTCATCGTGACTGACAAAAATTACACCGGAGCCTTCATTGACAAGACCGTCAAACCATGATTCAGCGAGTAACGTATGCCGTGCATCGAGACCATCAAATGGTTCGTCCAATAAAAGGATTTGTGGCTTAGGTAAAAGGGCGCGCGCTATCGATACCCTTTGCCTCATTCCCTTTGACAAAGTCTTTGTGATTTCATCAGCATCCAATGATAAGTGCACCTTTTCCAACCATAAATCAACATGATCTTGGGGATTAGTCAGGTGATAAAGTTTAGCGTAATAAAGAAGATTTTCCCGCACGGTCAAATCCCCATATAACATGGACTCTTGAAATACCACGCCGATCGTCTTTCGAACCGATGCCGTTATGGGTTGGCCAAGTACTTCAATCGTACCTTGCGTCGGCCTGGACAAACCTGCCATGACGCGCAATAAGGTGGTTTTACCGCTTCCATTTAAACCCTGTAGGCCAATCATTTCACCGCGCTCCAACGAAAAATTCACGTCCGACAAGAGCATCCGGTGACCCACTTCTTTACACACATTGCGCAAGGTTAGCAAACTCATGTTAGCCACGATCCGCGCGCAACGATAATTCGACATCGACAACTTTATCCTTCCATATCGCCCGCTGCGCTTCATACTCGGGGTCTGTTACTTCTCTTGCATCATGTTGATCCTCCAAATCAAGCCAACGCTTCATGAGATCATCTTTTGCACGGAGCAATTCTCGCGTTGTTGCATCTTGTACTGGGGACACGCGCCGTCTTGTCTGCCCAGACCGGCGAATAGATACAATACCGACCGCAAGAATCATCACCGCGAGCACAAGATTGGTTGCTGCTTCAAAATCAGCGGAATTTTGATTATAGGAATTAAGTACAGGCAATCCCGGCAACGGTTTAGCCTGTTTACCATTCGCGGTAGGCAACATGGTCATAGACATCTGCCAGGGTGTATTGGGCTGTAAATCTAATTTGGCAAACCGCCGAAATGTCATGTGATTGGCGATAAATGTCGTTGATACGGTCTCAAACCCTCCTTGCGCAGACAGCGCCAAGGACCCTTCAGGGATTGCCACAAAAAAGGAACGAACAGCCAATGACGATGACAGCACCAAGGTCGCTCCCTGATCTTGAAATGGAACACTTGCTTGTATCGAGAATGACGTCATCCCAGGATTAATTTGCACCACCAAAAGCTGATTCGAGACTTGCTTAGGTGTCGTACTTCCCCCTAAAAACCTCACATTGGTAAGACCTTGTAAAAGAGGAACTTCCACCCGTTTTGCCTGACCTGAACCGTTGTACAATTGGATCGTATCAACAAGTAAAACCTGTTGAATATTTTTCGTTGGCATCGCAACGATCTGTTCTTGATTGATATACAGTACGTTGGCATTGATCGCGGCGGCGCTGGCTGCCCCTGCGTCCATAAGAGAAAACATCAAACCGACAACTGTAAAACTCGCTATTAATCGTTTAATGAAAAGACAGTGTGTTTTCATCGAGTGACCTCATTTGCTCGCAGACATTGCAACTCTTGTTCCACTTGCTGTGCAATGTGATCTCTGACCGTTTGTTCGGCTTTATCCACCTGGCTTAGCGTTGACAATAACTCGCCTCTCACAGCTCGATAACTTTGTTCACTCACCTTGCCCATCTGCCGATCATACTCAAGGTCAGCCAACTGGGCATACGTCATATCCTTTTGTCCCAAAACAGTAATCACTTCATCACTCACACTATAAGGAGATATACGGTTATGGCGAGAAAACATAAACGGCCAAGCAAGAATAGCCAAACTGATCACCGCGAAGATGAGCAAAGTGACATTATATTGCATTTTTTATAACCTGCCTTTTTGCCTTATCTTGACGTCTTTTTTCCGGCCATAGACTCACAAAGGTACCAACGATATACAAGTAGCCACCCGCCCAAATGAAACTAACCAAGGGATTAAGGTGCACCTCAAAGAGCGCCTGACCCGTCTGATTATCTGTCCCATCTAAAACAATATAGAGGTCAGTCCATGGTGTGCTATACAGTGCCATATCAGAAGAAGGAGATTGACCATTGTCATAAAACTCGACTGCAGGCTGCAACACGCCCAATGAGTTGCCTTGTGCTGTATAAACCACCATCTCAGCTGATAACACAACTTTCCCAGATTTTTGGCTCGTTTGTAATCCATGGTACAACAGCACATAGTCACCGATTGCCACAGAAGCTCCTGGTCTTAAATTGATGGTAACCTGTTGACTATAACCTCCGGTGCTTGCAAACCCGATCACCATCACAATCACAGCCAAATGGACGATGTAGCCGCCATATCGCCTGCGATTTTTACCGATCATGCGAATCAGTGATATGACTGCCGTCTCACTGGTCATGCGCATACGTGCGTTGACCCCGCGCCAAAACTCCGACAGGATCGTCCAAACGACAAAGCTTGCCGCAAAGTACGAGGCCAACGACAACGGATTTCTATAGCCAAGAAAGAAAATGACCATCACGATGATCAATGCCACAATAGCCGGAGGCAGCAGAGATTTGCCTAAGTTCTCGAGGCTTGAACATCGCCAAGCCACCACAGGACCTATGGCCATCAACAAAATTAGAACAACCCCGATTGGCAGAACGACGGTATCATAAAAAGGTGCACTCACCATCATTTGTGTACCTGTCACTGCTTCTGTGACAAGGGGAAATACCGTGCCCCAAAAAACGGCAAAAAGAGCACCAATGAATAGGACATTATTTAACAAAAATCCTGTTTCCTTGGACACGATCGCTTCAAATTTGGCGTCAGCTTTCAGATACGAAAAGCGCCAAACGATGATCACCGTACTAAATATCAGCATCATTCCCACAAAAGACATGAATAGCGTGCCCATGGGGCCATTCGAGAACGAATGGATGGACCACAGCATGCCTCCTCGCGTCAAGGCCGTTCCAAAGAGCGTCAGTAAGAAGGTCAGCGAGATCAAGATGACATTCCATGCTTTAAGCATACCTTTACGTTCCTGAATCATAGCCGAATGCAAAAAAGCAGTCGCAGCAAGCCACGGCATTAGCGCTGCATTTTCAATGGGATCCCATGACCAGTAGCCACCCCATCCAAGTTCTTCATAGGACCAATGTGCACCATAGATAATGCCGCAACTTAAAAACAACCACGATATCAATGTCCAACGCCTTGTAACGCGAAGCCAGGTGGCATCCGTCCGTTTGAGAATGAGAGCTGCCATCGCATAAGCAAACGGAATAAGGAAACCAATATATCCGAGATATAAGTTAACAGGATGCACTGTCATACCAGGGTTTTGAAGTAGAGCATTCAGGCCATTGCCATTTAAAGGCGTGTAGGGCAGCGTATCAAACGGATTGGCAACTCTATTGATAATGACGGCAAAAAAGGTCATCACAAAGGCCATGATAGCCGTCACAATGGGATGCATCTGTTCACTACCTTCGTGTGTGGTGAACCGTACAACCAAGAGATACACGCTCATAATCAAAAGCCAAAAGAGTAGCGACCCTGCGTCCCCGCCCCAAAAAGCAGCGATCCGATACAACATCTCTAAACCCCGACTCGTATATTCCGCTACATACGTGTAATGAAAATTTAAGGAAACCAAAAGTTCAATAAGCGCACCAGATGCTATCGCAACAAGCACAAATTGCAAAACGACAGCCGCTTTTGCGGAGGCCTGCAAACGTTTATTTTTCGTCACCACGCCGAACGTAGAAGCAAGAAATACATAGGGCACAACAAACATAGAAAGAAATAGCGCAGCACGCCCTATATCTCCGACAAGCATCGAATGAGTCGACCTCCTTTACGTATTTTTTGTCGGAGCTTTAGCTTCGTACTTTGAGGGGCACTTGATCTCAAGATTGGTCGCCGTAAGCGTTCCAGCATTCATCGTACCGGTGACAATAACGGGCCATCCATTGGAAAAATCTTGCGGCCTCGCGCCATGGTATTTGACAACGAGAGTCTGCTGACCAACTTTATCTTTGATGGCAAATTGCAACGCTTCCGTAGAAGAGTTCCAGACAACGCTGTTCGCGACGATATTGCCACTCACCGTCACTGTCGAAAAAGGTGATGGGTTACTTGTAAGTGCCTGTTGAACGGTTAAATAATAACTTGTGGAACGAGCTGCTCCAACTCCAATCAGCGAGGCAATCACGATAATGACGAGTACAAATGCCAGCCATAATCGCACTCTAAGTGATTTGGCCAAAACTATCCCTCCGCATTATATATACTTGTCCAGATATTGATCAGATGGATTGGCTTGCAACGTTTGTTCTACATTTTGTTGTAACGAACGATTTACCCGAACCCGCAAGGTCCAAAGCACAAAGATGAGCAAAATGACCAAAATGACGAAAGGAAATATCCACACGGTAGCACCGATTCCTTGCCATGTGGGATCTGCCAACACGGATGGCCCATATTGTTCTTGCATATGTTTTATAATTTGCGCTTTCGTTGCCCCTTGATTTAACATCCGACTAATCTCATCTCGGATCACCCATGCGCTTGACACTGTCGAGCTAGCCACGGTTTGCGTAGTCGTATCTCCCGGTGCATGTAGTTCAGATGCGATCGACCATAAGGCACTTTGCCCCTTAGAACCTGACAAAGCATAGTGCATAAAAGTCACAAAGAGAGAAATAAGAAGCACGAAGCAAAGTGATATAAATGCCAGTATGCGTTTTGCAATCACTTTATTGGGTCCTCCGAATTTGAAAGTCAAGTATCCATTCGATTCTTATATCATTATACTGGAACCCAGCGCGTTGCAGGGCAATGCCATAAAAAATCCTAGGCCCTGTCACCAATCTGTTACTTGTGTGTATCTTGCATATGCTACAACCACTATGCAAACGCTACGTTAAGGAGGTGCTTGCCATGCCATCAGCCGTAAAATGCGAAGTGGAAGAATGTGTATATAACGACAAATTGCATTGCAGTGCAGAAGCCATCTTGGTACAGACCAACGGCAATGCTATCGTAGGTACGGAGCGAGGAACTTTATGTGCCACCTTCTCCTATCAGCGTCCCGAAAAAAAGAGCACCTAAATAACATATCGGGACCAGCGCAAGGTTGAATGACGATGAAATTGATCTACGAAGAGTAAGTTAGGGCGCCCGAAAAGATATCCTCGAGCGCCCGTAACTTTAGGCTCATTTTAGGCCCACCATATTTCAGTATTTTTTTCTTTGATCAATAATTTTTGTAAAAAAGCGACTGCTTTTTGAAAGCCTTCCCTAACGGACATCAGACTATCTTCATGTTCAATACTAATAGCGCCGTCATAACCAGCGAGTTGCAACGCACTTAGGATATCGCGCCACACTTGTTCTCCATGGCCATAGCCCACCGTCCGGAAAATCCAAGATCGATTGCTTTCATCACGATAGCTTTTTGTATCAAGTACGCCATTCACTTTGATATTCGCTTCATCAAACCCCGTGTCTTTGGCGTGAAAGTGGAAAAGTGCACCGGAGTTCGCCAGTACCTTAATAGCAGACACGGGGTCGATGCCTTGCCAGAACAAATGACTAGGATCGAAATTGATCCCGATCTGTTCCCCTGCTTGCTCGCGCAATCGAAGCATAGTTTCGGTGTTATAGACAACAAACCCTGGGTGCGCCTCTAAGCCCACTTGAACACCATGTGCTTTTACAAAGGCATTTTGTTCATGCCAGTAAGGGATCACTTTGTTATCCCATTGCCAAGCAAGGACTTTACTAAAGTCATCTGGCCATGCGCAAGTGACCCAAACAGGGTTTTGCGATGATTCAGATTCGCCTGGGCAACCGGAAAAGGTGACCACCGTTTTGACACCCAAACGCTCCGCAAGCAACACGGTATCTTCAAAAACTTTATGGTCTCTTCGGGCAATTTCTTTGTTAGGATGCAAAGGGTTGCCATGGCAACTCAGTGCGCTGATCTCAAGACCACGATCGCGAATAGCTCGCTCAAAAACCTCTAATTTAGTCTTATCCGAGAGCAGTTCAGCGGGTTTGCAATGAGCATCATTCGTATACCCTCCCGTCCCGATTTCGACAGTTTGCAAACCACTTTGTACCACATAATCTAAAGCCTCTTCAAATGGCATCTTAGCAAACAACACCATAAGTACGCCGAGTTTCACAGGCAACACTCCTCAAAGTCTTTGAACTTTACTATACGCTTTAAGAAAGCGTATTCGCAATTATTTTAAACCCTCAAGGTGATGCGGTAGCCACAAGACAACGATTAGTCCGGCAATGGCAAGAACGGAAAGCGACAAATAAACGCCGTGCAGTCCATAGGCCAAACCCTGCTGCATGGGGAATAAAATATCATGTGGCAACAATCTCGCTGTCTGCGGCGTAAGGATACGATTAATCCCTGTCCCGAGTAAACCTCGCGCTGCGGGATGCATGGTGGCATAAGAAAGCAGGGATTGATTAAACCACGTTCCAAAAGCAGCAACACCAATGGTCTGTCCAAGCGTACGCATAAATTGATTCGATGCAGTAGCCGTTCCGCGAAGATTCCATTCGACGCCGGATTGCACTAAGACGGTGAATGCTGTCATGGAAAACCCAAAGCCAAAACCAACGATCAGCATCACAACAACCAATTGCCATTGTGGAGACCCAATGGTGACAAGTGATAGCCACACGGTGCCAAAAAGTAGTGCGACCATGCCAAATAGCGTAGTCCTCTTTGCTCCTAACTTCAGCATGAGTCGGCCCCCGATGGTTGCACCAAGCGGCCAGCCAATCGACATAGGAGCAAGTGTCAAACCGGAACTCGTGGCACTGTGCATCAATATTCCCTGAATCCAAAGCGGCAAATAGGCGCTTAATCCGATCAAAATTCCGCTCGCAAGAAAGCTCGCTATATTAGAGACAGAGATGATCCTTAAGCGAAACAGTGACAATGGAAGCATGGGCTCCTTAGCATGAGTTTCGATAATAAAAAAGAGTACGACAAATAAGATGGCAATAGTAAATAACCCCAACAACGTGGGTGAAGACCATGCATACGTACTTCCAGCACTCAGTAAACCGTACAAAAGCGAAGTAATCCCAATCGAGAATGTGATGGCTCCAAGATAATCGATATGTTTTTGTTTTTTCTCAAAATGCTCAAATAAAAATATCCAGATCATAATGATTGATGCAAGCCCAGCAGGAACATTGATATAAAAAATCCAACGCCATGTCAGATGATCAACGAAAAAGCCTCCAACAAGTGGCCCCAAGATACCTGATATACCCCAAACAGCACTAAACAAACCTTGAATCTGTGCACGCTGTCGCAACTCATACAGGTCACCTATAATTGTCAGAGTAATTGGGAAGACAGCACCAGCACCGATCCCTTGAAAAGCGCGAAACCAGATCAATTGATCCATCGTTTGCGACATTCCAGAAAACATGGAGCCTAGCAAAAACAGAATCGTACCGATTACAAATATGCGTTTTCTGCCAAAAAGATCGGACAATTTGCCCCAGATAGGCGTCGTGACAGCGGTTGTCAGAAGATATACCGCAAAAACCCAACTGAAAATCTTTAAACCACCCAGATCGCTTACTATCGTGGGCATGGCGGTACTGACAACGGTGCTGTCCATAGCCGTCAAAAATGTGGCCACCATAACTGCGATGGTGACATTTCTTCGATTGGTTGTGTGGTGCATATCTCATCCCCCAATGATGCAAAAAACCGGGTCCCATAAGGTATGCCCATGGGATAACCCGGCATCATGGTCTGTCTTGAAAAATTCGATCAACCGCTCAGTGGTACAGAAACTGTTCCCGAGTAAAGGCCTAGTGCGCTCCCAATCATTTCCCAGTCCGAATGGTCATGAATCGCATGTCGAAAGTTTACGAGGGATAAAATGATTCTTCGATTGATCGCATAAACGATAGGTTTACCCAGGTTGTTTTTTATCACTGCAAAATAAAACTTCTGATGAGGTGCCCCAGGGTTTACAAACTGCCCCAATTCACATGGTCCTTCACTATGAAGCAAGGTATCCAAATGATGAATAAAATGTGACTCCTGTACAACACTCCATTTCGCACCACTTATATGCAAATTTTCATACAATGTCAGAGGAGATGCATTAAGCAATTGCACATCTTTTGGCCAAGGCATAGTCGGTACTGATGCCGAACCACCTTTCGCGAAGGCAGGCAAAGGTGATAAAGTAAGTCCAACAAGCAAAAAACCACATAACACGTTGATAGGTCTACGAAAAATCGCGTGCATGACTACCACCTCACCTACGGCCGATCTGCTATTGTGTCTTTATTATCGCCGCAATAGCAGATCGTGACAAGAGACATCAGTAATTTATAAATAAGAAATTATCGCTTCACAGAATGCATTGCTGTGTCGAGGTATCAATTGCCTGTGGCAACGATTCATCACCACCATAGCTTTCATTCTGAACAAGGAAATGTCATCACAGCACGTGTACCAGCACCTTGTTGCGAGGAAAAATCGAGTGATCCACCCATAGCTCGGACTATGCGAAATGTCACCATAAGACCTAGGCCGGTTCCATTTGCTTTAGTCGAATAAAACGGGCTTCCCAACCGCTTAAGCTCCTCGCGATTCATACCACTTCCATTATCCTCCACAACTAATTGTATCACTGATTTTTGTATAGTTCCAACAAGAAGAACCTCCGTGGCACCAGACTCAAGAGCATTTTTAACCAGGTTGATCAGTACTTGCTTGAGCTTGTCCGGATCTCCTAAAACAAGCAAATAATCTTCACCACGAATGACAAGCTTAGCATTATGCATCATTGCATAGGGAATCATCAGAACTCCTACGCTGTCCAGCAATTTTTTTGCATCAAACACCTCTACTTGTTCCATCTCCGGGTGAGCAAAATTGAGATAATCACTAATAATCATTTCCATGCGATCCAACTCTCTGATTGCAATGGTGATATGTCTTGAATGAGCCTCCTGTGCAGTTTTTTGCATAAGTTGTAAGAAGCCTCGTACAACCGTCATAGGATTTCTTACCTCGTGCGCGACACTGGCAGCAAGAGCACTAACAAGCGTTAATTTCTCCGTTACCTGCATTTGATGGACCATTTTTGAGTAGGCAATCATATGTTCGATCAATAAAACATATGCCATCGCCATGACTATATTAACCTGAAATATTCACGGCGTAATCTCGAAGGGGCGATGAATGCAAGCAGTGTACGGATTTATGAGGAATTTGATGATTCACCCAAAAAGTGACGTAACTGCATAGGAAAAGAGCCTAATCTTTGGTAGTGTTAAGTTGCGA
>DAHWJX010000067.1:0-3669 GCA_027343965.1 Caryophanales bacterium
CATGAGAAATATCCGCAAGAAACTCTTTTCGAGTCGTATCTAAGTGATGCAAATTAGCTGCTAAGTCATTCATGGCTTGACCAAGTTTCCCAATCTCATCGTCACCTGTTACAGGAACTTTCGCCTGATAATTGCCACGACTCATTTCCTTGGCGACTAGTGCCATTTTTTGCAAAGGATTCGCGATTCGATTGGATAAAATGACGACCAGCCCTAACGCCAACAAAATGCCGCCAAGACCAACGAGTATCAACAGCCATTGCATGTGGCGAAATGTGGTATCCACCATGTCGCCAGAGCGAAAAAGAACGACCGCACCCGTAACACGATTGGCTTGCCTAACCGGTATTGCGGCAATGATGCCGCTTTTACCAAACAGCCGACTATTACCATCTTGCAAACTATTTTGGCCAACCAGCGCCTTGGCAATGACGCTGCTATCACTGGCATTCGGCTTTTTGATCAGAATGGACGGTGAGGCACTGATCACCTTCCCTGATCTGTTTACGATTACCATCTCGACGTTTGACGTCGCACACAACATGCGCATCATCATGGCGCCACCCATTGATGACATGTTCGCATATTGCTGTCCTTGTGTGAGCAGTTGAGTTCCTGATTCTTGATAAAAAGCATTTTTGAGCAGTTGCCCCAATGACACGTATTGAGCCAGAGCAACAGCGAAGATAAGCACCATCATCGCCAGCCCAATTTTTACGGCCAGGTTATTGCGGATCACGTCTCCACCTCAAATTTATAGCCAACGCCCCACACGGTTTTGATGGGATTTGTATCAACCCCCGCATCCTTAAGCTTCTCTCGAATGTTTTTCACGTGACTATCGACGGTTCGCGTCTCCCCCTCGTACTCGTACGGCCACACGCGCTCAAGGATCTCTTCTCTCGGAAACGTCCGCCCTGGATGTCGCACAAGCAACAAGGTGAGTTCAAACTCTTTGGGCGTCAGCGTTACCACTTTATCGTCCACCGTAACCTGCCGCTTCGTCAAATCGATTGACAACTGAATCGCTTCAAAGTGCAGTCCCGTGTCTTCTTCGTTATGTGCCCGACGTAAAAGGGCTTGCACACGGGCCACCAACTCTCTACCATCGAAAGGTTTGGTGATATAATCATCTGCACCCACCGTCAGTCCTTCAACTTTATCATCCACCGATGTTCGGGCCGTCAACATGATAATAGGAATCTCTGGTATCTTGCGTCGGATAGCCTCGCAAGATGCCATGCCATCCATGATCGGCATCATAATATCCAAGATAACGACATGGGGTATAACGTGATCGAGTATCGCTAACGCCCCAAGCCCATCCGATGCTTCAAGGACTTCAAAACCAGCATTGCGCAAATATATTCGTATTAAATTACGCATTTTATCTTCATCATCTACGACAAGCACGGTATTTATAACATATACCCCCTAATCGTATTTACTAAAACTGTATCTCTGTATCTATTGTAGCAAACTATACAAAAAAGCTCCCGGTGTAAAAGCCGGGAACGTCAACCGCGTACCAATGTACAACAACATTACAATCGCTCGATTTTTACCGCCGTGTACTTAAACGAAGCCACACCAGACTTCTTATCCACAGCATCGTTCGTCAGCACATTCGTATCCACCGTATCCGGAAAATGAAATGCCATAAAGACATTACCCTCTTTCATCTTGGTAGACATACGTACCGGTACGTTTACACTACCTCGACGAGAAGACAGTTTCACGACAGTCCCGTTGTCAAGTCCATAATGTAGAGCATCCTTTTCGCTCATCTCAAGAAACTCCTCTTGATCTTTCACCTTTGAGCCATAATTACTAGTCGTAACCCCCGTGTTATAAAAGGCCAGCCTACGACCTGTAATCAATACCAAGGGATATTGTTCATCCGTTTCATCGATTGGCATTTCAAAATCAACCGCCACGAATTTCGCCTTCATCCCTACTTCTTGCGAATGCAGACGCGTATGAAGCGTTTTCGTCGGCGGTTCATCGATAGAAGGACATGGCCACGAAAGCTCATAGTCATGGTCAAGACGTTCATACGTCATACCATAATGAGCAGGCGAAAAAGATCGTAATTCATCCCATACGTCTTGCGCCGATGTATACGTCCATTTGGCACCTAGACGATTCGCGATATCCATGACAATGAACACATCGTCGCGAGCTGTTCCGGGGGAATCTACTGCTTTTCGCACCCTTTGAACACCACGTTCACTGTTCGTATAGGTGCCATCGACCTCACCCCAACCCGCGGCAGGCAACACAATATCAGCCATCCGAGCGGTCTTCGTAAGAAACAAATCTTGCACCACGAGAAAATCTACATTGGATAAGGCTTGACGAACTGCTGTCGTGTTGGCGTCCGATTGCATCGGATTCTCTCCAATAATATAGAGAAATTTCAATTGTCCCTCGCGCATCGAATCGAGCATAGAAGATAGATGTAATCCGTTTAAAGACGGAATCGTACATTGCCACGATTCTTCAAAGCGCCGTCTCGCGACATCATCCTCAACATTGAAGAAGCCAGGGAGTTTGTTAGGTAGTGCCCCCATGTCTCCTCCACCCTGAACGTTGTTTTGCCCACGCAATGGCATCAACGCACTTCCCTTTTTACCCACATGACCTGTCAACAATCCTAAATTCACAAGCGAATGTACGTTATTTGTACCATTGTGATGTTCTGTGATGCCAAGCGTCCACGCAATAACTGCACGTGGTGCTGTTGCATATAGACGCGCAATCGAACGAATCTTATCTTGTGGTATTCCTGTTATACGTTCGGCAAATTCTGGTGTGTATTTTTCAACGTGTGCACGGTACGTGTCAAAGAATTCTGTCGCATGATCAACAAATTCTTTATCGTAAAGATTTTCCTCAATAATAACGTGGCCCATCGCATTAGCTAAAGCAATGTCTGTACCGACATTCACAGGCAACCAATCATATGCAAAGTTCACCATAGGTAACTTACGAGGATCAATAAGGACCATTTTGGCACCATTTTTGATACCCCGACGCATATGATTATAGATAATAGGATGAGCCTCTTGCGTATTGGAACCCCAAACCAAAATAACATCGGTCTGCTCAAAATCATCATACGAGCCTGTATCTGCTCCACTTCCGAACACTGTCGTCAAACTGACGACACTAGGAGCGTGTCAAGTCCGATTGCAACTATCGATATTATTGCTGCCAAGTACTTGCCTCATAAATTTTTGAGCGACAAAGTTCAGTTCATTGGTCGATCGCGAAGAACTAAAGCAACCAAATGCATCTCCGCCAAATTCCGTTTTATATCGCGAAGCAGCGGACTGAATAAGATCAAGTGCTTCGTTCCAACTCGCTTTTTGAAGTTCACCATTGCGCCTGATTAATGGATGTGTCAGCCTATCTTGTGACTGGATGTAGGCCCAAGCTTGAGAACCTTTCACGCAAGTTTCCCCATGACTGACAGGTGATTTCTTATCCCCTGCTACTTTTACAATCTCTCCGTGATGTACGGTAATCTCGATTCCGCAGCCCGTGCCGCAAAAACTACATACGGTTGAAATTATCTGGATATCTGCTAAAGTTGTCGACATACGAAACCCTTCTTTCACACACGTTACAATACTTGTGGTATTATGCTAATCACATCCACCAAGT
>DAHWJX010000082.1:0-15601 GCA_027343965.1 Caryophanales bacterium
GATATCAGTAATGTCAAACAGTGGATTGAAGCAGGTGCTGTAGCTGTGGGAGCAGGTAGTGCGCTAACGAAAGGTACGCATGAACAAATCGTCTCAGCGACACGTGAATTTCTATTAGCGATTGCAACGGTTAGAAGCGCATACTGATGTTGTTGGAAGAGGGAACGATAGGATGTCAATGATGAGAGATAAACTTCAAGAAAACTGCGCGTTCGATTGCGTATCGCTTGGCGAAGTTATGCTTCGGTTTGACCCGGGCGATGCGCGAATTCGAACGGCACGCGAGTTTCGTGTTTACGAAGGAGGTGGTGAATACAACGTAACGCGAGGGTTAAGAAAATGTTTTCAACAACGTACCGCCGTTGTAACTTCACTTGTGGACAATGAGGTAGGCCATCTCATCGAAGATCTCATGATGCAAGGCGGTGTGGATACTTCGTTCATCGTGTGGGTACCGGATGATGGGCTTGGAAGACATGTTCGTAATGGTCTTAATTTTGTAGAACGAGGGTTTGGTATTCGCCGAGGTAAAAGTGTCTCCGATCGGGGTCATTCGGCGGCAAGCCAATTGAAACCTGGAGACATTGATTGGGACTTTATATTTGGAAAATTAAAAACGAGATGGTTTCATACTTCAGGGATTTTCACTTCACTATCTGAGAATACAGGTGCGCTGGTACTGGAGGCTGTACAAGCAGCTAAGCGTCATGGTGTTATCGTTTCATTTGATGTGAATTATCGACCATCTCTATGGCATCGCGTTGGGAATCGTCAGCATTTTCTTAAGATTCAAGAGCAGATTGTTAGCTATGTGGACGTTTTTATTGGCTTAGGTATTGCTATCGAAAAAGATCAGCAAGCTTTTCAAAGTCTGGATGAAGACGCCTACAGAAAGCGTATGTCAGATGTGGTTGAACACCATCCCAATGTAAAAGTTATTGCAACAACGGTTCGAAAAGTGATGACATCGAATCAGCATGACTGGTCTGCCATGGGCTTGATCAATGGACAATTCTATGAATCGATGAAATTTACCAAGTTACCTATTTTCGATCGCGTTGGTGGTGGGGATGGTTTTGCCTCCGGACTCATCTATGGACTTCAAACGTCAGATGATTTCCATGTCGCATTAAATTATGGTGTTATTCATGGAGCTCTTACAATGAGCACGCCAGGTGATAATTCGATGGTTAGTTTTAGGGACGTGTTAGCAATTTTGCAGGGTGATGCGGCAGCCATCCTTCGATAAATGTTCCAGATGTAACTATTACAATTGGGAGCGTGATCCGTGAATGAAATTAACCAAGAAGACGATTGCTAGTTTAATTACGTTGAGTGTTGCATCTGCACTTCCGCTTTCTGCCAGTGCGGCAACATCTAGTTCAAAGATTGTCACATTGAATCTATTTGTTGCCACCAGTTCATCTTACGAAGCTCCAGAAACGGCTATGTATAATAAGGTGTTTATTCCGGAATTTGAAAGGCAGAATCCTGGAATTAAGGTCAACTTTTCAACCTACAATAGTTCTACACAGGAGAACACGGAACTTCAGACATCTGCAGCTACACATCAAGGACCCAGTATATTTGAGTTTGGAACATCGATGGTTCCTACTGCTTATGCTACAAACATGTTTCATGTTTTGAGTTCAAGAGATTGGGCTATGATTGGGGGTAAAAACAAATTTTTTGCTGCACAATTAAAAATGTCAGGGCCTAATCCAAGTCACTATATTGGTGTACCTGATATGATGTTACCTTTCTCAATGCTTTATAACAAAGCATTATTTAGGCAGGCTGGAATTAGTTCACCTCCTACAACATGGACTCAGTTTGTAAATGATGCAAAACGGATCACAAACCCGTCGAAGAATCAATGGGGTACAGTAATTGACCCTGAAGATAGTTACGATCCTTGGAAAGTTGGGTGGCAACTTACTAGACAGATGGGTGGCAATTTTCTATCGGGTAATCTAAAAACAGCGACAATAGATTCCAAACCATCTATTCAAGCGCTGACATTTTGGTTTGATTGGGTTACCAAGTATCATATCGCATCACCTAACGATCTTACGTATAAGAGCACTGATGCGATGTCAGCTTTTGAAAGTGGCAACATAGGGATGGCTATTTTGCAAACAGCAACGGCCATTCCTTCTTTGAAAACTTCGAAGGTCAAGAATGAATATGCATTTGCCCCAATACCTGATGTACCTTTCGGCATGAAATCAAGGCCAGCGAATGGCGAATCAGCACAAACCATTGTATCAGGACAAGACTTGGCCATTCCGAAATATGTTACTGGTGCGCAATACACAGCTGCATTAAAATGGATCAAGTTTTTCACCGCTGTTAAACAGGAGCAAATGATTTTTACACATATGGGCTACCTGCCAGTGAACAAGAGTGCTTACAGCAACTTTAAGGCGTTCGACACGCCAATGATGAAAGCATTTGTTAAATCCGAACTTGGTGCAGATCCCACACCGTTTAGTGGTGCTTGGGGAAATCTTGAAGTGGTATATGCTGGGGTTACCAACAGTATAGCCACTCAAATTGCAACCCATACGTTTCAAGAGAGCAACATTGCTGAACTGCTTAAATCAGCGGATGAGCAGGTCCAATCTTCATTGCAGTAACAGGAGTCGAAGTGGGGAGGTCAAGCGGCTTCCCTACTCAAGTGAAAATAATCCTCCGTAAATGAGGGATATATCTTGGCGGGAAACTACGAATTGGCGGATTCATCAACTGAGCAAGCCGTACGTCCAAGGAACAAGCTGCAAGGCAAAAGGAACAGGCCTCCATATTGGATGATTTTACCTGCCTTATTTTTGCTGGTTGTGATTGTTGTAGCTCCTTTCCTAGTGAGTATTTATACCAGTTTCACGAACCTAGATCAATACACGATTTCTAATTGGATACATGCTCCGTTTGTTGGGCTCAAGAATTATATATCAGCTTTGGAACAGGGGAATGCGTTGGGGGCATCGTCTCTTCAAAGTCTATGGGTTAGCATTTCATTTTCATTGCTTACGACCATATTGATAACGCCAATTGGGATTTTTGCTGCTTTAATTGTCAATAAACCATTTCAAGGCAGAGCTTTTGTGAGAACTCTTTTTTTGTTGCCCTATGTTATGCCGGTTTTCGTCAACGCAATCACGTGGCGTATGCTGTTCATGAACGGTTGGGGTATGATTGACAGAATCTTGTCGGTGCTTCACTTAGCAAGTCAGAACACATTTTGGTTGATTGGACCGAATAGTTTTTGGGCCATGTGTATTGCTGATGTGTGGTCATCTTGGCCGTTTGTGTACCTTATGGTGCTCGCAGGACTGCAAGGAATTTCCGAAGATTTATACGAGTCGGCGTATTTGGATGGTGCCAACTCTACACGAAGTTTCTTTTCGATCACGTTGCCGATGTTGCGGCCCATACTGGGTCTTGCATTGTTACTGTCTACATTGAACCACTTCAATAATTTCACACTGCCATTCATTATGTTTGGAACTCCACCGTCACCGCAGGCTGATGTTCTTCCATTGAATATATATATAACCTCCTTTCAAACCTTTAACTTTGGATTAGGAGCGGCGATGTCTTTGATTACACTGGTCATCATGCTGGTACCAGCATTTTTCTACATTCGTTTGTTGCGCTTGGGGGAGGAAATGTGATGAACGAACAACATGCGATAAAGAAGAACAGCCTGATGTCCAGTGGTTACCATGTAGGTTCACGTAACCGGAGGACGTTGAACAAAATTCGGGTTGTTGGCATTGTGGTTTTTGCGGCGTTTATCCTACTGCCTTTAGCCTATGTGGTGTTGGTCTCTTTAACCCCGGATAGCGAGGTCGGCGGTGGATCAATTTTGCCTAGTTATATTGCATGGGACAACTATGCAATGATGTGGAATACGATTCCTTTGGCAAAGAACATACTAAATAGTGTCATTATCGCAGGTGGAGCAGGTGTATTTTCAACGTTTGTCGCTTTGGGACCTGCTTACTTAGTGGCGCGATTTAGATTTTCGGGCAGAAAGTCATTTATGTTATCCCTCATTACGATGCAGACAATTCCACAAGTCATGATGCTTCTTCCACTGTTTGTAATTTTTATTATCGTTCAAAATGTTTTACATATTGTTCTGGTAGGTCAGTATTACACATTGATCATTACTTACATGACTTTTGCCTTACCTTTTGCGTGTTGGTTACTGATATCATATATGGCGAATATTCCAGTTGAGCTGGAGGAAGCGGCTTTGATAGACGGATGTAGCCGGTGGCAGGTCATCTATCGTATTGTAATGCCGCTGATTATGCCAGGAATGGTAGTGACCTTTGTTTTCTCATTTTTACTAGGGTGGAGCGACGTGCTCTTTGCCAGTGTCTTGACGACACCTGCTACACAAACGGTTGCGGTAGGATTACAGTCTTATCTATCCAGTGGCGATGCTGGTGGAACCGTATACTGGGGGCAATTAATGGCAGCCAGCCTAACGAGTGGAGTGCCAGTTGTCGTGATATTTCTATTCTTTCAAAGATATATTGTTGGGGGTCTTGCCAATGGAGCTGTGAAGGGCTGATGTCGTGAGATGCGAGATCGTGAAGATGGTCATTGAGACATTAAAGAGATCTCCCTTATTTAAGCAAGAGTGTTCAGCAATCAAAATATCTGGATAAAATTTATGATGAACGGTCGGAGAGTGATATATAGAATGGTTACCATTTCCGCGTTTGCTGATGAGATTTCACCGAACCTGGATGAACAGTTGGATGTGCTTGAATCGGAGGCTATCCATCATGTAGAACTTCGTGGTGTATGGAACAAGAATGTTTTAGATCTGTCTGATGAGGAACTACGACATGTTCGAAAGACGCTGATGGAACGAGGCTTTCGCGTATCATCCATTGGTTCTCCTATAGGTAAGATCGCTATTACAGATGATTTTGAAAGTCACTTGCAGAGATTTGAGCGAGCGTTATCAATTGCTTCGTATTTAGATACACGTTTCATTCGTGTCTTCTCCTTTTTTATGCCACATAGTATCTTGCCTGATCAATATAGGGATGAAGTACTAACACACATGTCCGAATTGGTTCGTCTTGCAGAAGCCGCAGACATAGTATTGCTACATGAAAATGAAAAACAGATCTATGGAGATATTCCTGAGCGTTGCTTGGATATCTTGACTACATGCCAGTCTGATCATCTAAAAGCAGTTTTTGATCCTGCAAATTTCGTTCAATGTGACGTACAGCCATTTCATCGGGCGTTCCCGTTACTTAAACCGTATGTCGAATATCTTCATATCAAAGATGCCGTTTTTGCTGGACATCATGTGGTTCCCGCTGGGGAGGGGGATGGCCAACTTCTTGAACTACTCGCAACCATGTTACATGATGGGTATGATGGGTTTGTTTCTCTAGAACCTCATTTGGACCATGCTTCTGCATTTCAAGGATTTAGTGGTCCGGATCTTTTTAAAGTTGCATCTCAAGCCTTGAAACATTTATTGACAAGACTCAACCAAGACTGGCAATAGCTCACCATGTATGCGTTAACAAACTAGGAGATGGGATATCTCATGAAAATTGCATTTTCTAACTTGGCATGCCCCGAATGGTCCATGGAGGAAGTGTTCTCTCATGCTGCAGAATTTAGTTTTGATGGTGTTGAGATTCGATTATTGGACGGCAATGTGATTCCATCTGACTTGGACAGAACGACTTGCACTCGGATTGTTAAGTTAGCGCGTGAAGCAAACGTTGAAATTGTAGGGTTGGGTGCGTCTACCAAATTTGCTACGTATGATGAAAGACAGCGTAAGTTCAATGTTGATGAATTACTTCGGTATCTTGAGCTTGCTAATCAGTTAGACGTTCCTATGGTTCGGACATTTGGCGGTGGAATCGATGTGGGTGTAGGTAAAACTGAGGCTGTACATTACGTTGCTGATGCCCTAGCGCAAGTTGCGCCGAGAGCCGTAGAACTCGGCGTGTCTGTACTATTGGAAACGCATGATGAGTTCTCCCATTCAGCCATGGTACGAGAAGTTGTTAATAAGGTAAATAGCCCGATAATAGGTGCATTGTGGGATACCCATCACCCGTATCGAATGGGTGAAACGATAGAGGAAACTTATCGTAATTTGCAGTCTGCATTACAGCATGTTCACATAAAAGATGCACGCTGGAATGGCGATAGTTGGGATCTGGTGGTATTTGGAGAAGGTGAAGTTCCAGTGAGAAACATTGTTCGGAAATTAATCGAAGAAGGTTACAATCGTTACGTATGTATCGAGTGGGAGAGAAAGTGGCACCCCGAAATTGAACCGGCATTAACGGCTTTACCGAAACATTTGCGAATCTTGAAGCAATACCTAAACAAGCTATGAATAGGAAAGAGGGACGCAACAACATGAGCACATCGAAAGTGAAAGTGGGATTGGTTGGCCTTGGCAATATTGGTACTACCCATGCTGAAAATCTATCTAAAATGGATCATGTGGATTTAGTGGGCGTATGTGATATTGTAAAAGAAAAAGCGGACATTTTTGCCACCCGTTACAAAAGCACGGCGTATTACGACTATCATGACCTTCTTCAAAACTCTGGTCTCGATGCGATCATTGTTGCGGTTCCCCATTACGACCATGCACCCATTTCGATAGAAGCCTTTGCACATAATGTTCATGTATTATGCGAGAAACCACTCGCCGTTCATGTAAACGATGCCAAAAAAATGATTTCGGCTTTTGACGTAGCAAGGAGCAAAAATCCCAAGTTATTGTTTGGAATTATGTTTCAAGAACGTACAAATCCGTTTTATCGAAAGCTAAAAGATCTGTTAGATCACGGAGATCTTGGCCGACTAACGCGTGTCACTTGGATCAATACGACATGGTTTCGCACTCAGGCTTATTATGATAGTGGAACATGGCGTGCTACGTGGGCAGGCGAGGGTGGAGGAATTCTAACCAATCAGTGCCCACACAATCTTGATATGTACCAGTGGTTGTTTGGGCTACCTATCCGTATCAGTGGCCACGCTCACATTGGTAAATATCACCAAATTGAAGTGGAGGACGAGGTGACTGCATACTTTGAGCATGAAGACGGCATGATCGGTCACTTCATTGTTTCGACGGCGGAGTCGCCTGGTACCAATCGCTTGGAGATTGTAGGTGAGCATGGAAAATTGGTTTATGAAGACTCCAAAATAGTATTCTATAGAAATCGAGAATCGATGTTGCAGTTTTTGGTGGAATCCAAAGAAAGCTTTTCGCATGTTGAGAATTGGGAAACTTCGATTCCTGTTAAAACGGATGGACATGTAGGGCACTACATGGTAGCGAAACGGTTCATAGAGGCAACTCTGAACGGATCAAACGAATTGACGGCTAACGGTCCAGAGGGCTTGAATGGATTGATGTTAGCAAATGGCATTATGTTGTCATCATTTACTAACAAGTCGATTGATGTTCCTTTTGATGGTGATGACTACGAGCGCATGTTGAAAGACTTAGCCCAAAATTCAAAAATCGTCAAAACCATGCGTTCTGATGTCATGACGCACATAAACGAATCATTTAATGTCTAAACAGGAAGAAGAGTTATTTCTATGAGTGAAAAACTCGGTTTTGCAATAATCGGTTGCGGAGTTGTGGGTCACAAACATGCCCAAGAAATCTCAGGAATGTTAGATGCTCACTTAGTAGCCGTGGCTGATATCATACCGCAACGAGCGCAAGAGGTAGCCAATTCCTATAATGCATTGTGGTTTGTCGATTACCATCAAATGTTGGAGTTACCTAACGTAGATATTGTGACAGTCTGTGTTCCTAGTGGCATGCATGCTCAAGTGGCGGTCGATGCTGCACAGGCTGGCAAACATTTGATTGTAGAAAAACCGATCGATCTTAGTTTACAAAAGGCTGATTGGCTTATAGAAGAAGCCAATCGTGCCCATGTTTTGTTGTCTGTCGTGTCGCAGCACCGGTTTGATGAATCCACAGTTCGCGTGAAGCAGGCAGTTAATAAAGGCAAATTGGGCAATTTATTTTTGGCACAGGCTAGTGTGTTTTGGTATCGTTCCCAAGGTTACTATGACAGTGAAGATTGGCGTGGAACATGGGCACTAGATGGTGGCGCATTAATGAACCAATCGATTCATACGATCGATCTTTTGCAGTACATGATGGGCTCAGTCGATGAGGTTTATGCTCTCACGGGTACCTATGCACACAAGATGGAAGCCGAAGACACCGCGGTTGTGACGGTTAAGTTTCAAGGGGGTGTCCTTGCGACAATCGCGGCGACAACCGGGGCGTACCCAGGGCTATCGGCCCGGCTGGAGATTTTTGGAGATCTAGGCAGTGCTGTCATTGATGGTGATCGTTTAACGTACTTGTATGAAGCAGATCATACTATTGAAGGAATAGAACGAAGAGTAATAGCAGAGAATTTAGCTAATTCGATGACAAAAAATAACGTTGAAACGTCTGTGGCTCCGCTTTGGTCGGAATCATCTGCACACAGATTGCAGTTTCAAGATATGATAAATGCAGTACAAACGGGCGCACAGCCATTTGTCCGTGGCGAGGATGGACGCAAGGTACTTGAAACTATCTTAGCAATTTATGAGTCAAGTCGAACAGGTAAGCCTATGCGGTTACATTAACAAACATGATTAAAATCGTTGAGAAGATTATGTTCATGAGCAGTTGCTCTTGACCTGATGGAGAAAATCATGGTACTTTGAATACACGAAAAAGTTCATTAATTTGTGATACGGAAACGCTATGAATGGGAGCATTAAGGAATAACGCTTATCAGAGAGCTGCGGGATGGTGCAACGCAGTAGGTAAAATTCCTGAATCTCGCCCTGGAGCGGCTAGGCGGAACCTAAGTATGCCTGGACGATCGACCCTCGTTATTGGGTCTCGCAGTGTATTTTGCGGCAGAGGTGGGTCCGGTTATACGGGTCAACAAGAGTGGTACCGCGTTCGACGCAGGTCGATCGTCCCTTGAGGGATGATTGGCCTGCTTTTTTTTAGGACTATACTTTGGAGGAATGAGCTATGAAAAATCATGTCAAGTACACAAGAGGATATTTCATGCCGCAAAAAGAATGCATGAAGTGGACGCAAAAGGAATACATCACAGAAGCACCGATATGGTGCAGTGTGGACCTGCGAGATGGCAACCAGGCTTTGATTGTACCTATGAATCTGCAGGAAAAGTTGGATTACTTCCAATTGCTGTTGAAGCTTGGCTTTAAAGAGATTGAGGTTGGTTTTCCTGCAGCGTCTGATACGGAATTTGTCTTCCTACGCATGTTAATTGAACAGGACTTAATTCCGGACGATGTCACTATTCAAGTACTGACGCAATCAAGGGAACACATTATTCGAAAAACTTTTGAATCATTGAAAGGTGCCCAAAATGCGATTGTGCATCTGTACAACTCCACCTCCTTGGCACAACGTGAACAGGTATTTAGGAAGTCTAAAGATGAGATTAGGGATATTGCTGTACGTGGAGCGAAACTTGTCAAAGAGTGTGCAAAAGATACTGAAGGCCACTTTCAGTTTCAATATTCTCCGGAAAGTTTTACGGGAACAGAAGTCGATTTTGCCCTCGATGTGTGCAATCAGGTGCTCGATGTTTGGCAACCAACTGCGGACAATAAGGTGATTATCAACCTTCCTGCTACGGTATCTTTATCATTGCCACATATTTACGCGAGTCAAATTGAGTACATGAGTGATCACTTACATTTTAGAGATCATGTTACCCTTTCTGTTCATCCTCACAATGATCGCGGAACGGGCATCGCAGACGCTGAATTGGGGATGTTGGCTGGGGGACAGAGGATTGAAGGTACGTTATTTGGAAATGGAGAACGAACGGGTAACGTTGACATCATCACGCTTGCGCTGAATTTGTTTTCCCATGGAGTAGATCCCAAGCTGAATTTGGAAAATGTTCCGGAGGTTATAGCTGAATATGAGCGGTTGACGAAAATGACAGTCTCTAAACGACATCCGTACGCCGGGGAGCTCGTCTTCACAGCATTTTCTGGTTCTCATCAAGATGCCATCGCTAAGGGCATGAAATGGCGTGAGGAAAAGGATCCGGCTTATTGGTCTGTGCCCTATTTGGTCATTGATCCGAAACATATTGGCCGCGAGTATGAAGGAGATATCATCCGGATAAATAGTCAATCTGGTAAGGGCGGTATCGGTTATATTCTGCAGCAAAATTATGGACTTGACTTGCCACCTGGCATGCGGGAAAGCGTAGGTTACATGGTTAAAGGTACGTCGGATCGACTTAATAAAGAATTGATGCCGCAAGAAGTGTATGACATTTTTACAAGGGAATATGTCAATCTTGATACGCCAATTGCCTTTGTGAAATATCACTTTACACAACATGACGATTTTCAAACGATTGTCAGTGTGCGAATCGGTGGCAAATTGCAGGAATTTACAGGTACAGGGAACGGAAGACTTGATGCTATTAGTCATGCTTTACGAACAAATCTTCGACTTGACTATTCCAATCTTGTTTATAAAGAGCATGCTCTAGAGGTTGGTTCAGAGTCACAAGCTGTATCGTATATCGGCATCACGGGAGCAGATGAAACGTTGTACTGGGGCTGCGGTATTGATGTGGATATCATGACTGCTTCTATCAAAGCCTTGTTTAGTGCCGTCAATAAAATGACCATGACGGCACAGTAACAAAACAAAGAGATACCATGATGCCTTGACAACTACAATCGTCAAGGCATCATGCCTTCAAATTGTAACAAATCCTTTTTGATGTCGATTCCACCGCGATAGCCAGTGAGAGTTCCATTTTTTCCAATGACACGATGGCAAGGAATAACGATTGGTATCGGATTTTCCCCATTGGCTGCACCTACTGCTCGGACAGCCTTGGGTCGTCCAATGCGTGCCGCAATCGCTGAATAACTCTGTGTTTTACCAAATGGAATCTCGAGTAATGCCTCCCACACCTGGCATTGAAATGGCGTTCCTCTAAGGTCAAAAGAAAACGTGAACTTTTTGCGTAGACCGCGAAAGTATTCGATAATTTCGTAGCTGTAGGATTCCAATTTAGCTTCATCGTGCAGCATAATCGCATCCGGTACATGTTTTTTTGCCCATCGTTCCACAGTATCGAATGATTCGGTAGGCAAGGTAATAAGACAGAGTCCAGCGTCAGTTGCTACTAGATGTAAACACCATGCGTGGTGCGGTACTTCAATTTTCGTCCAATAAACGTGTTGTCTCTCCTGGTCCAATGTATTTTTCTCCTCTTAGTCAAAATTGTAAACACATCTCAAGGTTAGCATATCAACTGGAACAAAGTTTACTAATTTGCTATAATTAGTGCAAACGTTTTCATGATTTGTACTCCATTCAAAGCGAGGTATTGCTATGAAATATTCTTTCGCGCAGCAAAGGCGAAAAAAACGCATCATGCAATCTACTCTGGCTGTAATGATTGCCTTATCAGTAGGGGTTCTTTCGCTATCACCGCAAGGCATAGCGTTACAAACCACACACGCTGCACAAACTATGCATTCCGTATCCTTGTATCAAGAACTGTACCACAACTCGTATTTGTCTTTGTATCGAACCCCTTTTGGATCTGATCCCACAGGTCAACCTATTACACTAAGATTGCTGGGACCGGCCACTATGACGTCTGCAGAGATTCAATTGCAAAATGTGAATAACAACGGCAATCAACAAGCGGTGATTGTTATGCATAGAAGTTCATCACTGCTCTTAAAAAAAGCGGTAGGATCTGCCGCGATCAATAAATACTCACTGTTTGAAGGTACCATTCCAGCCCAAGATGTCGCACAGCCAGGCATTTTGGCGTACAATTTTATGGCCAAGGCGGGCAAAGAAGTTGCTTACTATGGTGATAATGGTAACGGTTACGGTGGTGAAGGTGCCGGAGCTACTACGTCGGATGCGATTGTACCGTATAATATACCGGTCTACGCCAATACATTTACGACGCCAAGTTGGCTTGTACACGGGTTAATCTACGAAATTTTCCCCGATCGATTTTATAATGGCAACAAAGCCAATGATGAGAATCCCAAGACGCAAAAGGCCATCGGCACCTTGCCAGATGGAAGTGAAGGGCTAGTACCTATCCAATTTCATAAAGATTGGTATAGTCAACCGTATGATCCCAATATATCGGCCAATCCCGGAGACGTCAATTATAAGCAGGAGTTGGCAGGTCGTGGTAATGGAACATGGAGCACCGACTTTTACGGCGGAGATTTACGTGGCATTATTGATAAATTGCCGTATTTGCATAGTTTGCATGTCACGACGCTGTATTTGACCCCCATTTTCCAAGCCGAATCGAATCACAAGTATGATACAGGAAATTTCTATAAAATCGATTCAGGATTTGGAACTTTGCAAACGTTTAAAGAATTACTTGCTGCTACTAAAGCGTTGAATATGCATATCATTCTCGATGGAGTTTTTGAAGATACTGGAAGTGATAGTGTGTACTTTAATCGCTTTGGTAATTATCCTGATGTGGGTGCTTGGCAGCAGTATTTGTCGAATAATAAAAAAACTTCGCCATATTACAATTGGTATCAATGGAACAAAGGCTCTAATCCGCCTTATATAGGATGGAGCGGTGTGGACTCTTTACCACAAACCAACACGTCAAACCCATCTTGGCAGCAATTCGTCTATGGGAAATCGGATCCGAAAAACCCTACGGATCCAGCCACTAATTCTGTTGCTCGCTATTGGATTAACTTGGGGACGTCAGGGTGGAGGCTTGATTCGGCTAATAACAGCAATTATAGTGTGGCTTGGTGGACTGCATTTCGCAAAGCTGTTAAAGCAACGAATCCTAACGCGGCTATTATTGGGGAGGACTGGAACGATCCTACGAACGATAATGGCGTCAATTGGATGACAGGGACAACATGGGATTCGACCATGAACTATCCTTTTCGTAATGATGTGATCTCGTTCTTTCGAGGATCGTACAACGATGGCAATGTGCAAAACTATGCGATCAATGCGCAAACGTTTGGTTCGCAACTCATGCAGATGCTCGAAGAATATCCTAAACCGGCTATGTATGCTGAAATGAACTTGCTCGGATCACACGATACGGAGCGCATCCTGACCATTCTAGAGGGGGCGCCAGATGCGCCATCGATCAGTGCGAATCAACAAGCGTTCTTCAAACCGACGGCGGCACAACAAGCTAACGGCATAAAAAAATTGGAACTTGTCAGCGATTTTCAGTATGGTTTTGTGGGTGTGCCGATGATTTACTATGGTGACGAGGCAGGAATGATTGGATATAAGGATCCACTTGATCGCGGCACGTATCCATGGGGACATGTGAACCAGTCACTGATTAACTACTTCGTCAAACTTGGTCAAATTAGGGCAAGTCACCCCGTGTTACAATCTGGTGGCTTCCAACCGCTTTATGCCAAAGGACAAACCTACATCTTTGCCCGCATGAACCGCCACGGTCATGATGCACTCGGTGCAAAGGCGGCTAACGCAACGGCTGTGGTAGCCGTCAATAAAGGACAGGCGACAACGGTAAACGTCGCCGTATCATCTCTCCTTAAAGACGGCACAAAGCTCGTCGACGCCTTGAACAACAAAACCTACGTTGTAGCGCACGGGTTCCTAAGGCTTAACCTAGGTACTGAACAAGGAGCTATGTTGTTCACGTCGTGATCGATTTTTCGCGTTTGGGTAATGGACCAAGATATTGATAAAAATGGCATTCAATGCGACCGTTGTAAAGTTTGCGATTTTTATCAGCCTGCTTGCCGAATAACCGCTCGAAAGCAGGATGGGCTGTGATGATGAAAAATGACCATGTGGGCAGCCTTCGGGCTGCCTGTCCCATCTCTTTATATAGTTGGCGCACTGCTTTATCATCCCCGAGGCGTTCGCCATACGGCGGATTGGTGACAATACATCCATAATCCGACATTATATCAAAGGTTGCCACGGATCCGACAGAAAAGGTGATGCTATCAAAAACATCAGCCTTTGCGGCATGCTGCCGTGCCATGGCAACGGCAGATGAATCAATGTCGGATGCAAAAATGGGTTGTGTACCAGCAGGTAATAGTGCTTCTCTAGCTTCTTCTCTAGCAAGACGAAAACTATCTTTAGGGAGGAAAGCGAAGCTTTCGGAGCTAAAGTTGCGGTGCATACCCGGTGCCATATTGCGTGCGATCATAGCCGCTTCGATGGCAATTGTTCCACTGCCGCATAACGGATCGGCAAATGGTCGGTGTGCTTGCCAACGACTTAATAGGACAAGCGCTGCAGCGAGCGTTTCTTTAATTGGTGCAGGTCCCATTTCTGTACGGTAACCGCGTTTGTGTAAGCCCGATCCACTCGTATCAAGGGTCAGGGTTACGACATCATTTAATAAGGAAACTTCTATCGCATATAAGTCACCAGACTCTTCGAGCCATTCTTGTGCATAGCGTTCTTGCATTTTTGTTACAATGGCCTTTTTAACGATAGATTGGCAGGCAGGCACACTCGATAATTGTGATTTGACGGAACGACCTTCCACGGGAAACCGCGCATTTTGCGGCAACAGATCTGGCCATGGTAGCGCTTTAGTTTGTTCAAATAATTCTTCGAAAGTTTGGGCCTCAAACTCCCCTACAATAATGAGGACGCGATCTGCTGATCGCAACCATAGATTACTTCTAGCGATACCTAGACCGTCCGTCTGATAGATAACTTTGCCATTAAGAACTGTACTTTCGTATCCAAGCTGTCTAACTTCACGTGCCACTACCGCTTCAAGGCCAAGCGGTGCGGTGGCCATGACTGTGTATGTCATAAGTCGTCCAATCCTCTCTCCAAATCACTCTGGCTCATTGTACCACAGCATTACGGGTGTTCAGGCAAAGAGATGAGGGAATACGATCATCAGTCCGTACGTGCTGCCCATCAAGGTGATCGCGATGATAATCATCCAACCCGTGACGTTAGCGAGCGTTCGATTCACAAGTGTACCCATGATATCTTTATCATTGACAAGTAAAATAAGAAATAGAAGGGCCGGAGGCATTAGTAATGTTGCGATAACATTGACCGTTATGGTGATGGCTTGAAGAGGTGCACCAGGTATCAGCACAACAATGGCGGCAATGATGGCACCTACGTATAGACTTGTATAAAACCAAGGTGCATCGCGGAATTTTCGGTTTAAACTGCTAGGTACTCGCGTAACTTCACCAAATGCATACGCTGAGCTTGTTGAAATCATAATGGTGGCTACAAGACCGGCTTCTGTTAAACCGAGTGCAAAAAGTGCAGCACCAGCATGACCGAGATAGGGAATGAGGACACTCGCAAATTGTGACTGTGTGACAGTACTCAAGTTCACATGATGAATAAACAGCGGTGCGGTAGCCACCACCGTCGCGATGGCGGCGATGGCGGCGATGGCGGCGCCAAGAGCCGTATCCACTCTGCCATGCGCTACGTCTTTTTGCGTGATGCCTTTATCGACTGCGGCACTTTGTTGAAAAA
>DAHWJX010000093.1:0-3105 GCA_027343965.1 Caryophanales bacterium
TGGCCTGATAATGGCATGTGCTGAACCAATTTCAGGGCATCATCTTTGGTATCTACATGAATATAACAACTGACATGATACCCCATCTCCGCCATTTCACGCGAATACGCGGTACCTTGTACATCAAGGATCAACTTTGCCCGATTGACATACAGTACTTCGTACTGCCATGGACTTTGACCGCCAAAAAAAGCTTGTTGAAATGCGCCAATGAGTGGTTTGTCTGGCGTTTGAATAGGGTATTGTCCCGTATCGTAGACGTTCAAAATAGCACCACGGGATTTTAGTACAGCGAAATGATTGCTTTCAACAGTAAGTAATGATCCTGAAACGATCGAGTTGTCCGGATAATGATAAGCTAAGATATTTGGTCCCATGGCCTCTTTGCCATCGTTACTAAGCGTTGAGATGACTTGACGTATACCTGCCACAATATCCCCTCTTTTCGATAATTCCATTAAAATTTTAGCGTATCAAGGTTCAAATTACCAGTGGGGCGCAAACAGCGAACATTAAAAAGTTATTGGTGGGCGTTGCATTCTCTAAGATTTCTTTATCTAGTAAAACAAGAATTGATTAGCTATTGAGAAATTCTGTTTTATTATAGAAATTACTAAATTATATCTTATTAGGAGAGTGGCTTTATGATCCCAAAATTTGCAAAAATGCGCAGTGCATTGACCACAGTAACACTACTTGTCGCCACAGCAAGTTACGCATTAATACCAACATCTGCTTTTGCTGACACAAATGATTTTGTGCCTGCAAGTAATGGGGGATTGAGAATAAGTGCACCTTCTGCTGGCAAATATGTGGCTGGTCAAGAAGTATCCATTACGTTAAATGTATCAGAAACTACTATGGACCAAGGCGGTGGTGAAAATCATCCGCATGCTGTTCCACCAAAAGTTAGCTTTACATTTACACCAAGTTCTGGCGGCAGTGTTGTAACAGAGAAGGGAACTATTCTTTCAGGTGGAACGTATGAGACTGATAAACTCGACCAATCTTACAGTGGCACCTATCAAGTAGCACTACCTGCTCGTGCCGGCACCTTTAAAGTCAACACGGACGGTGTAACGATGTTCCAACCGAAATCAAACACTTCCTTAGGAACTCAAGTCAGTAACACAAATGGTTTTTCTGATTCAGATGATCCAGTCAATGGTTTTGATTCTTTCCCCATAACGACGACATCAACCAATCCAGGTGCACTTCCCGAAATTCCTTACGCCGGTTTGCTTCCCCTAGTATTTCTTGGCGGTTATATTGTCTATCGGACAAGTAAAAAAAACCGAGTAAATCATTAATTTAAACTGCACATGCAGCGAACCAAATTATGATTTCGATCTCAATTTTGTTCGCTGCCCGCTACGTTTCCATACTGAACATCCTACTATAGTACACGGTAACTTGATGTTCTTGTCCATCATCGATCAAGGGCAAATATGACTGTGATACTTGTCTTCCATCAACAACCCATGTTGAATTTGCGTTATCAAGCGCCATGACGTTGCTACCATCCCGATCACAGTGAACATCAATGTGATAGGACGCTTCTCCGTATTTGTATAACACAGTAAAAATCTTCCAATCTTGCGGAACGCAGGGTTCAATGAGAAGCCTATCTTGAACCCGTTTAACGCCAAGAATATACTCTAACCCAGCTTGGTACATCCACCCAGCTGCGCCTGTATACCAAGACCATCCTGCTTGTCCCTGGTGGGGTTCGGCTGTATAGACATCAGCCGACATGACATAAGGTTCGTTGCAAAAGGTCAACACTTCTTTTGCTGTCTGTGTATGAGAAATGGGGTTAAGCATAGAGAACAACGCAAAAGCCTTGTCTTGGCGCCCTAGCATAGCCCATGCCACAATACTCCAGATAACTCCATGAGTATACTGTCCGCCGTTTTCCCGAATACCTGGCGGGTATCCTTGAATGTATCCTGGGCTGGGCCTGGTTTCATCAAACGCTTTCGTCAGCAAACGCGCAAGACCTAACTCTTGATCGACCAACTCGCGGTCAAATGACCGCATAGCTTTGCTTTGCTTATCCAAGGTGGTACCTTGCGAAATCACAGACCAAGACTGCGCAATAGCGTCAATCCGACACTCTTTGTCGACAATTGATCCAAGCCACGCCCCATCATCCGTAAATGCCCGACGAAACCATGCCCCGTCCCAAGCCGTATTGTCCAGGGCAGCTTGAAGTGTGCAAGCCATACCTGCAAATTCTTGAACAAGATCTGCTGGAATTACATCGGTATGCAATTCACTGAAACGCTTTACAATGTGAAGTAAAAACCACCCCAACCAAACACTTTCTCCGCGCCCCTTGGCGCCCACGCGATTCATTCCGTCGTTCCAATCCCCAATGCCCATGAGTGGAATACCGTGTTCACCAAACTTTGCAGCATGTGAAATAGCGCGTACACAGTGCTCAAGAAGAGTGCCAAATTCTTTGGATAAAACTGTGTCTTCATACCGTTCTAGCTCTATGTCTGAAAGCGGTGTACTGTGAATAAATGGTACATTTTCCTTTAGAAGGCTCACTTCACCAGTATGGACAATATAGCGCGACACGGCATACGGCAACCACAGCAGGTCGTCTGAGTACTTTGTTCGAATGCCTTTTTTCGTCTCCTCATGCCACCAATGCTGTACGTCACCCTCTTCGTATTGATGTGCTGCATTACGCAGAATTTGCTTCCTTAAAATAGTTACATCGGAGTGTAAAAAAGCCAAGGTATCCTGTAATTGATCTCGGTACCCGTACGCTCCCCCAGCTTGGTAAAATCCAGTACGCGCCAAAAGGCGGCAACCGAGAGCTTGGTAAAGCAGCCAACCGTTTAACAGAATATCCATCGCCCGATCGGGTGTTTTAACCTGTACCTGACCAGTCATTTGCCTCCAGTGTTTTACTACGGCAAAATACGTTTCATCAAACGCTTTTGACGTACCATACTGGGTAGCTAAAGATTGTACCTCTTGCAGAGAAGTTGCGCATCCAAGCAAAATCGTGATTTTATATTCCGCATGTGCTGAAACTTCAACCACCGTTTGCACTGCACCACAGGTGTTGTAAAACGCTCCCACCTTGCA
>DAHWJX010000094.1:0-50835 GCA_027343965.1 Caryophanales bacterium
TACGCAACATGGGGCGTTACGTGCTTGCTGATGAGTCCGCCCGATTCCAAGCCGACTTCTTGCTGGCGACGTCGCGTGCTGATTTACTTGTCGAAGTGGCTAAGAAGGAACTTGAAGTTGTTCCTGACTTGTATGATTTGACACGTGAAGTCAGTGTTTATGTAGGCATACCCTTTTGCCCGACGCATTGTGCTTATTGTACATTTCCGGCGTATTCCATGGTGGATAAAGCACGGTATGCGCAAGGCTTTTTAGCGGCCATGATTCAGGAAATGAAAGCTATGGGTGATATCCTGCGTGAGTTCGGTGTGCGCGTGACCTCTGTGTACATCGGCGGAGGGACACCGACGAGTCTGCAAGCTGCGGAATTGGGCCATATGCTTGAAGCGATTTACCGCTACATCCCTTCTAGTGGGTCCTGGCGAGAATTATCTGTGGAAGCAGGTCGAGCGGATACGATAACGAAAGATCGTGTTCGTGTCATGCGCAGTTTTGGCGTGAATCGGATCAGCGTCAATCCACAATCGTTTCACGACGATACACTACAAAGGATTGGTCGAGGTCATCGATCAGGCATTGTGCCACAACGATTTACTTTGTGTCGAGATGAAGGATTTGACAACATCAACATGGATTTGATTTTGGGTCTGCCTGGGGAAGATTTGTCTAATGTTATCGATTCTGTTTCGCAAACACTTGCCTTGCAACCTGATGCGGTTACGTTACACACGCTCTCGTACAAAAGAACGTCGGTTGTCAATCGTGAACGTGATCGTTTTGCGGTGGCCGACGATGACACGATCAAGGCCATGATGCAACATGCTGATCGGGAAGTGCGACATGCGGGGTTCGAACCATATTATCTATACCGCCAAAAAGATATTTTGGCGAACTTAGAGAATATCGGATACTCAATGCCTGGTAAAGAGGGCATTTATAATATCTGTATCATCGAAGAAGCGCAAACGATTGTTGGCATTGGCGGTGGTTCCGCGAGCAAATGGGTGATGCCGGATTCGCGTAAAATCACATCACATCAGAATCCGCGTGAACCTTCTGCATACGTGGCAACGATTGATCAGGTGATTGCCAAAAAAGAGAAATTATTGCGTTCCGTTCTTAAATACAAAGCTTGACATGCACCATGGCAATCGTTACTATAACATCTAAATTCCATATGTGTCTGTGATCAGGAGAGTACTGTTTGTAATGCGCGCAGAGAGAGGCGGGTCTCCGGCTGCAAGCCCCCTTACGTGTTCGTACAGGAAAGACACCTGTGAGACGTCCTATGAAGCAAACGTGCAAAAGTAGCGACCGGTTATTTCCGTTATCATGATAAGAGGCTATGTGCTCAGACTTATTTTGGCATATAGCGAATGCAGGGTGGCACCGCGATCGATCATGGCATCGTTCGTCCCTCAAGGACGAAGGGTGCCTTTTTGCATAGCATTCTTTCGATGAATGAGAAAAGAGGAAACGTTATGGCGGAGTTTAGTAAACCGCGCGGTACGGCGGATATCTTGCCTGATCAGATTCCACAATGGCTCACAGTGGAGCAAGAAGCTAGAAAACAATTTTCTTTGTATCATTTTCATGAGATTCGTACGCCGATTTTTGAGCATACCGAAGTTTTCGAACGCGGTGTCGGGGATACCACCGATATTGTGCAAAAAGAGATGTATACGTTTAAAGATCGCGCTGATCGATCCATTACGTTGCGCCCAGAGGGTACAGCCGGCGTGGTGCGCGCTTTTGTAGAAGCAAAAATGTATGGGGGCCCACTGCCTGCGAAGTTGTTTTATATCGGCCCTATGTTTCGTTATGAGGCGCCACAAGCAGGACGCTTTCGACAATTGCACCAATACGGTGTTGAAGTCATCGGTTCCGATGATCCTCGAGTCGACGCGGAAGTCATCGAACTTGCTTACCGTTACTTGCGATCCGTAGGCGCAGATGCGCACCTAGAGATCAATTCGGTCGGTTGTCCGACTTGTCGCGCACGGCATAAAGAAGCACTGATTGCGCATCTGACGCCTGTTAAGGATCAACTATGCGATGATTGCCAGGGACGGTTAACCAAAAATCCTTTGCGAATTTTGGACTGTAAAAAAGATGCAGACCATCCGGCTGTGAAATCGAGCCCGCTTTTGCTTGATTATCTGTGTGACGACTGTAAGAGTCATTTCACAGAACTCCTGCGTAGTTTAGACGCATTGCACTTGGCTTATGAGGTTAATCCACGGCTGGTGCGCGGGTTAGATTATTACACGAAAACTGCTTTTGAATTTATTGATGCACGCATCGGAGCAAAAAGCACGATTTTGGGTGGCGGTCGCTATAACGGGTTAATCAATATGTTAGGTGGACCTGAAGTACCTGGCATTGGTTTTGCGGGGGGTATCGAACGCCTGCTTTTATCACGTAAAGCGGCTGGACTTGATGATGTTGTGCAGGATGAAGTGGATGTTTATATCGTGGCCATGGGTGATGAAGCTAAGATGGCAACGGTCACTTTGCTACAAAGTCTTAGGGATCAGCACATCAAAGTCGATACCGATTACACATCTAGAGGTGTCAAGGCACAGATGAAAACCGCGGATCGCTTACATGCCAAAGCGGCTATCGTTATCGGTGATGATGAGCTCGCGCAAGGTGCATTTACGATTCGCGATTTGTTCGAAAAGACGCAACAAATGGTATCCATTGAACAAATTCCATTCTACTTACAGGGTATATTGAGAAAGGCGGAACAACAGTGAACCGGACACATCATGCTGGACAATTGCGTAGCGAAAATGCAGGGCAAGTGGTGACCCTATCAGGATGGGTGCAACGTCGACGTGATTTGGGTGGCGTTATTTTTGTTGATTTGCGTGATCGAAGCGGCATTGTACAATTGGTTTTTCGCAGTGATGTTAATAATGAGGCATTACAGCTTGCCGATCGCTTGCGTAGTGAATATGTCATTCGTTGTACAGGAACAGTGATCTTGCGAGACAAGGAAGCGATTAATCCAAAACTCCTAACGGGTCAAGTCGAAGTGACTGTGGATGAATTGGTGATTTTTAATGCGGCAAAAACACCGCCGTTTGCCATTGAAGATGATGTGGACGTCGATGAATCCGTGCGCCTTCGTTATCGGTATTTAGATTTGCGTCGTCCTGTTATGCAACAAACGTTTATGCTACGCCACAACGTAACAAAAGTGTTTCGCGATTATTTGGATGAAAAAGGTTTCTTGGAAATCGAGACACCAATGCTAACAAAAAGCACGCCTGAAGGTGCGCGCGATTATCTTGTACCTTCTCGCCTGCACCCTTCGGAATTTTATGCGTTACCACAATCACCACAGCTGTTTAAACAATTGCTGATGGTAGCTGGATATGAAAAGTACTTTCAAATCGTGCGTTGTTTCCGTGATGAAGATTTGCGTGCGGATAGGCAACCTGAATTTACGCAGGTCGATATCGAAACGTCGTTTTTAAGTAAAGAAGAACTGCAAGACATGATGGAAAAGATGATTGCTGATGTTTTTAAAAAGACGATGAATATCGATATAGCATTGCCATTCACACACATGACCTATGACGAAGCCATGGGGCGTTATGGTTCGGACAAGCCTGATTTGCGCTTCGGATTAGAACTTGTTGATTTGTCTGATGCGGTGAAAAATGCGTCATTCAAAGTATTTGCGGATGTCATTGCAGCAGGTGGACAGGTAAAAGCGATCGTCGCACCGGGATGTGGCAGCTACAGTCGCAAAGACATCGATGATCTTTCGAAAATCGCTGCTCGCTTTAGGGCAAAAGGTCTAGCGTGGATGATTGTAGAACAAACGGGGCTTCGCTCGTCGATCACGAAGTTTTTCACCGATGACGAGTTGCAAGCGATCGTACAGACTACGGGCGCAAAGCCGGGGGATTTGGTACTTTTTGTGGCCGATAAAAAGAAAGTTGTCGCAGATGCTCTGGGCGCCCTTCGCAGTCATTTCGGTAAAGTGCTTAACCTGATCGAAGAAAATAAACTGTCGTTTTTGTGGGTGACTGATTTCCCTCTTTTGTCTTATGATGAGGAGGAGAAAAGATATGTATCGGAACACCATCCTTTTACGATGCCTGTTGAGGAAGACATTCCACTTCTTGACAGTGATCCGGAGGCGGTAAAGGCTCAGGCATACGACATGGTTTTAAACGGTTTTGAAATTGGCGGAGGATCGATGAGGATCTATCAGCGTCCTGTGCAAGAATTGATTTTTTCAAAACTTGGTTTTAGTCAGGAAGAGGCTAAAGAGAAGTTTGGCTTTTTGCTTGAAGCATTTGAATATGGCACACCTCCGCATGGCGGGATTGCTTTAGGGCTTGATCGTATCATCATGATTATGGCCAAACAATCTTCCTTGCGTGAAGTGATTGCGTTCCCGAAAACGGCGAGTGGGACTTGTCAGATGACGGACGCTCCTTCAAGCGTGTCGCAAGCACAATGGGATGTGCTTCATCTACTGCCACAGGTCGTTGAAAAAACGAAATAAGCCTGTTGGACATTGGTATAAAGGGATGTTTTTATGATCGATTTGCGCAGTGACACGGTGACTAAGCCTACGCCTGCTATGCGCGCAGCCATGGCTAATGCAGAAGTCGGCGATGATGTCTATGGTGAAGATAAGACGGTGATTGCGTTAGAAGAGACAGCTGCTCAACTTTTTGGAAAAGAGGCTGCGCTGTTTGTAACAAGCGGGACGCAAGGCAATCAGGTGGCAGTTTTGACGCACACGCGACCCTCACAAGAGGTTATCGTCGAATCGCAAGCGCATATTTATTTTTATGAAGTTGGGGCGATGGCTGCTTTGGCAGGTGTTCAGGTGCGCACCGTGGCTGGTGTCCACGGACAAATGCGCCCTGATGATGTGTTACAAGCGATCCGCAATGATGACATCCATTTTCCACAGACGTCACTGATCTGTCTTGAAAATACGCATAATCGCGCTGGAGGAGCTGTCTTACCCCTGGCTTACATGGATGAGATTCGGACGATTGCAAGGGAAAGGAAGATAGCCATCCACTTAGATGGTGCGCGTTTATTCCATGCATCTATCGCCACGGGTCAACCTGTTGCTGAATTTGCAAACCGTGCCGACAGTGTGCAAGTATGTCTGTCAAAAGGATTGTCAGCACCGATTGGATCAATCCTCGCGGGGTCACGTGATTTTATCCATAGAGCGCGCAAATGGAGAAAGGCGCTAGGTGGGGGAATGCGCCAGGTTGGTGTACTGGCAGCGCCCGGGTTGATCGCTCTTACACAAATGGTGGATCGGTTACAAGATGATCATGATCGTGCCAAGAGTCTGGCTCTTGCGCTGTCGCAAATGCCTGATGTAGTTATAGACCTTGATCATGTAGAAACCAACATCGTGATTGCAAATATCACGAAATTGCGTTGTTCTCCGGATGAATTTTTGCATGATCTAGCAAAGGAAGGCGTTCTTGCATCTAATTTCGGTGATGGACTGATTCGATTTGTGACACATTTAGGCATCGAGGATGACGATATTGAGCGGGCCATCATGGTGATTTATCAAGTAGTGCAATCGCACAAGCAGATCGCGTAAAGAGGGACGATCAAGACATGGAAGACTGGGGAAGTATCCCCCTGCCAGAACGAATGCGACCGCAGACACTTGAGGATTATGTAGGACAGCAGCATTTGGTGGGTGACGGTGGGTTACTACGCAACTTAATCGATGCGCATCGTCTCGTTTCGTTAGTGCTATGGGGGCCTCCTGGTACGGGAAAAACAACGCTTGCAAAACTCTTGTCGAGTGTCGCAAAGGCTCGCTTTATTGAGCTTTCTGCTGTCACTTCGGGTGTTAAGGAACTGCGCGAAGCATTTGTACAGGCGCAAGAGGAACGAAATTTCTATGGTGTATCTACAGTCCTTTTTGTTGACGAAATTCATCGCTTTTCTAAGGCGCAACAAGATAGTTTGCTGCCTGCCATTGAGCAGGGTACCGTCATTTTTATTGGTAGTACAACACAAAACCCGCATATCTGCCTGACGCCGGCGTTACAAAGCCGTTTGCAAATTTGTGAGTTATTATCGTTAACGCACGATCAGATCAAAATGGGACTAGAGCGTGCATTGATCGATGAAAAACATGGTCTAAGTTTGTCTTTGGACAGTGTATCGAAAGAAGCTTTTGATTTGTTAATCACACGCTCTGGCGGTGACTTGCGAAAGGCCATGCTCGGTCTTGAGTGGAGTGCAATGTACGCTTTATCTCACGGCGACCAACTCATTGAAGCGAAACACGTTGCAAAAGCAATGCAGGCTACAGCTTTTGTTGATGAATCGTCGTTGTATGATTTGTTGAGCGCATTCGGTAAATCGTTACGTGGTAGTGACAGTGATGCCGCTTTGTATTGGTTTTTGCGAATGACTGAAGCTGGCGTCGATCCTCGGATACCTGTTCGACGTCTTATTGTCCATGCAAGTGAAGATGTGGGGCTTGCAAGCCCGCAAGCTATGGTACAAGCTGTTTCAGCGATGCAGGTGTTAGATATGGTTGGCATGCCTGAAGCGAGAATACCGATTGCTCAGGCGATTATTTTCGTATGTGAGGCTCCAAAATCCAACAGTGTCGTCTTGGCTTTACAAAGTGCAACTGATGTCGTAACCAGATATCCACATGAGCCAGTACCTGCTTATTTGCGTGATCGACACTTCCCACGATTGGGTGATCAGGATGCGAAATACTTGTATCCGCATGATTATCCACATCATTATGTAAAGCAAACCTATTTGCCAGAGGCTTTACAAGATCAAGTCTTTTATCATCCGGGGATAGAAGGCACTGAAGCACGTATTGTCCCACATAAATTACGTAAAACCGAAAAAGAATTGGGTCTCTGACACCTGTATTTGTGCTATACTAAAATTTGTGACATGCATGCGGCAAGGATGGTGATTCCCTTTTTAACGGTTTCTACGAAAGGCCGCTACGGATTATTGCTCATGATTGATCTTGGTACAGCAGGGCCGGACGGTCCCGTTTCACTTAAGTCAATTGCTGAACGAAAAGGTTTGTCGGATCATTATCTCGAACAATTAATTGCACCGCTTCGCAATGCTGGTTTAGTAAAGAGCGTCCGTGGCGCCTATGGCGGTTATTTGTTAGCTAGACCAGCCGATCAAATCACGGCGGGTGAAGTGTTGGTTGTGTTGGAAGGACCCATCGCAGTGGTTGAATCAGGTGCCGATGATGGCCTTGATTTGTTTTGGGCTCGTTTACGAAAAAGTGTAGAACAAGTACTCGACACGACAACGATTGCCGACTTAATTGATTTGTGGGGTAAAAATGATCCTGGTTCGTTAATGTTTTACATTTAAAATAAGAAGGATATTTTCGTGGAATCGATCTATTTGGATTATGCAGCAACCACGCCAATTCACCCCGATGTTCATCGGGCAATGGTTCGATCATTAGAAGAAGATTACGGCAACCCTTCTAGTATCCATCGCGCAGGACGAAGTGCCAAGCAAGTTGTAGAAGATGCCCGTTCCATCGTTGCCAAAGCGCTTGGGGCAAAGGATCATGAGATTATCTTTACGTCGGGTGGTACTGAGAGTGACGTTCTCGCTTTGACAGGCATCCTGATGGCAGGACAAGCTCGCCATATGGTGACGACATCGATTGAACATCATGCTGTGTTGCACACTTGCGATTGGCTGGCCGATCTTGGTTACAAGATCACGTATGTGGCACCGCAAAAGGATGGTTCAGTCTCGGTTAAGGACATGCTTCATGCTGTGCGATCAGACACCGGGCTTGTGAGTATGATGTGGGTTAATAATGAAACGGGTGCTGTGCAACCTGTGACGGAGTTGGCACAGGCACTTGTCGGATCATCTGTGTACTTGCACACAGATGCCGTGCAAGCGATTGGGTCTCTTGCAGTGAATGTAAGAGCCACGCCAGTTGCGGCGCTATCCCTATCAGGACATAAATTATTTGGGCCAAAAGGTATCGGTGCCTTGTATTTGCGTTCTGGCACTCCCTTTCGGTCGTTAATAAATGGTGGAACGCAGGAAAGAAATCGCCGTGCCGGGACTGAAAATATCGCTTCGATTATTGGACTTTCGTATGCAATAGACTTGATTGTGGCAAAGCGAGAAGAGTACGAACGACTCGTGTGCAATCACCGCGATCGCTTTTTACGACACATCATGGAAAATGTGGACGGTGTTCGAGAGCACCGCAGTGAAAAGCAGGCGGGACACATCTTGAATATCGCTTTCGATAACGTACCTGCAGATATGCTCCTTATTGCGCTTGATCTTGAAGGTGTGTTTGCTTCTGCAGGATCTGCATGTACGGCCGGATCGATTGAACCATCGCATGTGCTCGTAGCCATGGGATTATCGGATGTGGAAGTGCGGTCTTCTGTACGTTTTAGTTTTTCGCCTTTTGTACATGATCATGATATCGATAGAGCCGCAACCGTAGTTTGTCATACTGTGAAAAGACTGCGCCATACCTCGTGAATCCGTGGTTTATGATTGGAAAAAATGGACACGCTGAAAGGTGACATGGGCAAAATCGACCAGAGGAGTGCATTTTAGATGGAACGGTGTCCGCACTGCAACAGCAGAGATATCGGGAAAATAGGTAACAATCAATTTTATTGTTGGAATTGTTATATGGAATTTGCGTTAGTAGGCGATCAGGTTCGAATTTACCATGTGGACGAAGATGGCAGTTTGGTTGCCTTTTCACCTGAGGTTTTGGAGCAAGACACACCTGCGGCCGTTTCATAGCACTACCTTGGGAGACAGCGAGGAATCGTACGGTCTCCTTTTTGTTTCTTCTATTTTTACTTGCAAAGACGATAAATATCTGATATATTATATCTCGTTGTTCTATTAAGGGCCTATAGCTCAGCTGGCTAGAGCGCACGACTGATAATCGTGAGGTCAGTGGTTCAAGTCCACTTAGGCCCACCATAGTTGGCAGATACTTACAACGTTCTATGATACTCATTGAGTTGAAACATAGATGCGTTGTTTTTTTATTCGCGATGGTTGAGGGGGTACCTTTTATGATCATTACTGGGACAAGAGTCATACTTGCCGTGGTAGCGCTTGGCGTATTTTTATTGGCTCAAGGCAAACAGCGTCGAGTATCAGACGCGTACTTGCAACGAATTAAGGAAAGGCAACATCGAGAATTGGAAGAGGCTTTGATGGAGCAAGAGCAATTCGATCAAAGAAAACATGATCGCGAGAAAATTGAGGCAGAGGATAAAGGCGAATGAGATACTTGTAGCCGCATATACTTTCTGTGACTGCTTGTCACAGAAAGGAAACGGGGGCGGCGCATTCATTGAATTTGCGTGATCGCAAGGATCGTGCTTTGTATGTGTCTATCCTGAGCTTCATCGCGTTAGCGTGTATCGCGCTAATCGGGCAATTACGGAGCTTTTTTTATGACGTGTGGGACATCCTGTGGGCTGTTCTGTCACCACTTGTCATTTCAATTATTTTCACGTATGTGTTACGTCCTGTGGTGGATTATTTGGCGCGAAAAAAAGTACCGAGAACCGTTGCTATATTGCTGATCTACTTGGTGACAGTTGTCATCATTGCCGTCTTGTTTTTGAATATGATGCCGATACTGGTGGCTCAAACTACCGCCTTTGTACGACAATTGCCTGTATATATAGCGATGTTTGACTCGGTTTTGGATCATTTATCGTTTGTCACTCGTGTTTTGCCTAACGGAATGCGCGTGGGACTTGAAAAAGCTTTGTTGCAAGTCGAATCAGGATCCTTATCTTGGCTTACCAGTGTTATTTTGGGTGTAAAAAATCTGATTGGTGGCCTGATCTCAGCATTTGTTGTCCCTTTTCTCATCTTTTACTTGCTTAAAGATTACCGTCTATTCACTGGCCTTGTGGTTCGTTTGTTTCGACGCAAGTCACAAGATACTGTCGAACGTATCTTGCTCAACATTGACGAATCATTAGGGCGTTATGTGCGTGGTCAATTGCTTGTGATGGGGTTAGTGGGTGTAGCAACTCTTGTCGGGCTTCTCGTCATCCATATGCAGTACGCCCTACTCCTTTCGTTGATCGTGGCATTGACGAATATCATTCCTTATGTTGGACCATTTTTGGGCGCGGCACCTGCTTTATTCATGGCGTTTGGCGTGTCAAATACAATGCTGTTGAAAGTTCTGTTGGTTAACCTTGTAGTGCAGCAATTAGAGGGTAATGTATTCTCGCCTTGGATCATGGGGAAGACCATGAACTTACATCCTTTGCTTATCTTACTTGCGGTCATGCTAGCCGGAGAAGTGGGTGGAATTACGGGCCTTATTTTTGCCGTGCCTATCGTTGCGGTCATTAAGGTGATAGTTGATGAGGTGCATCGCGAATCTCGAGATTTCCGGCCTTGACATAGCTTGTACTTTCATGTATATTACTTTTAGTGCTTGGTGACCATGACGGAGGGGACACACCCGTTCCCATCCCGAACACGACGGTTAAGCCCTCCAGTGCCGATGGTACTTGGACCGCAGGGTCCTGGGAGAGTAGGACGTTGCCAGGCAAATAAAAGCCCCTCTTTTATAGAGGGGCTTTTCTACTATTGAACGGGTTGCAACCATAAAACAGGCTTTGGTATAGTTAATGCACGATCGGGGGTTTTTTGGTGAAAGCTAGCGAAGTTCGTCGAAAATATGTGGAGTTTTTCAGGGAAAAAGGGCATGAGATTGTACCTAGCGCAAGTTTGGTGCCGAAAGATGATGCATCCTTGCTGTGGATTAATAGTGGCATGGCACCCTTAAAACGCTATTTTGATGGGCGAGTGGTACCTGATAATCCTAGGTTGACGAATAGCCAAAAGTGTATTCGAACCAACGACATTGAAAATGTCGGGAAAACAGCGCGACATCACACGTTTTTTGAGATGCTCGGCAATTTTTCGATTGGTGATTACTTTAAGCGCGAAGCCATTCACTGGGCGTGGGAATTTCTCACCCAGCGTTTAATGATTGATGCGACTAAATTATCGATCACGATTCATCCTGAAGATGATGAAGCTTACGCGATATGGCATAAGGAAATTGGTGTTGCAGACGACAAGATTTTGCGATTAGAGGATAACTTTTGGGATATTGGGGAAGGACCGTGTGGCCCGAATTCGGAACTCTTTTTCGATCGTGGCCCAAGTGTTGGCTGTGGTCGTAAAGAATGTGACGCAAGCTGTGACTGTGATCGACACTTAGAAATCTGGAACCTTGTGTTTAGTCAATACAATCACAATCCCGATGGCTCATACACGCCGCTTCCTAAAAAGAATATTGATACAGGCATGGGTCTAGAGCGAACGGCTTCCGTACTGCAAGGTGTTAGCACAAACTATGACACGGATTTGTTTCAACCGATTATTCAACAGGCAGCCGATCGTTTGCACATCCGTTATGGCGAAAAAGAAGAATGGGATGTCGCCTTAAAGGTTATTAGCGACCATCTGCGTGCTGTTGTCTTTTCGATCGCTGACAGTGTATTGCCTAGTAATGAGGGACGCGGTTATGTGATTCGCCGTCTGCTTCGTCGGGCTGTTCGCCATGGAAAACAACAAGGAATGGAGCAACCTTATCTTTATCAACTTGTGGGCGTTGTGGCGGACGTGATGGGGGATTATTACCCCGAATTATTTGAGAAGCGTGCCTTCATAGAGACTGTTATCAAGACAGAAGAAGAACGCTTTTTCGAGACGCTCAGTGATGGCGAAGCGTTGCTGGCAAAAGCTATTGCGCAAGTTAAAGAAGCAGGTACCAAGGTTCTCCATGGTGAGCAAGTGTTTAAGTTGTACGATACGTATGGTTTCCCAGTCGACCTTACCGAGGAAATTGCACTAGAAAGCGACATAACGATCGATCGCGAAGGTTTCTCGCAAGCGCTTGAAAAGCAACGTGAGCGTGCAAGGAATGCGCGTCAAGACAATGATAGCATGCACGTGCAGACGACTGTGCTAAGAGACCTTGACGTGAGTAGCGAATTTGTCGGTTACACCACGCCATCTGTATCCGGCCACATTGTGGCGATGATGGCTGATGATGTTGTGATCAAAGAAGCTTCACTTGGCGATCGAATCCAAGTGGTCTTAGATCGAACGCCGTTTTATGCAGAAAGTGGCGGACAAGTCGCCGATCGAGGAGTTATCTTTGGAGAAGGTTTTGAGCTTTCTGTCAAGGACGTGTTAAAGGCGCCCAATGGGCAACATATTCATGATTGTGAGGTTTTTATGGGGACGCCTTGTGTGGGGGCGACGGTAACCAGTACGATCGATAGGGTTCGCCGATTTGACGTGACCAAAAATCACACAGCAACCCATTTGATGCATAAGGCATTGCGTGATGTGCTAGGTATACACGTAGCGCAGGCTGGGTCTCTTGTCGAGGATGAACGTTTGCGTTTTGACTTTTCTCATATAGGCGCCATGACAAAAGAAGACATGGCACGTGTGGAACGCAATGTTAATGAACAAATTTGGAAAGATATTGCTGTCACTACGGAACAAATGAATTTGCAAGAAGCAAAAGACCTTGGAGCTATGGCGCTTTTCGGTGAAAAATACGGCGATATTGTGCGTGTAGTGAAAGTTGGTGCGTACTCCACAGAACTTTGCGGAGGATGTCATGTCGAACATACAGGGCAGATCGGCATGTTCAAGTTGCTCTCGGAGACTGGAATTGGCTCAGGTGTTCGGCGTATCGAAGCGGTAACGGGGCGATTTGCTTATGAATATATGGTGGTACAAGAAAAGCTTTTATCTGCGGTAGCTGAAAAATTGCATGCCAACCCTATGCAAGCACCTGATCGTCTGGTTTCTGTTCTTGACCATGTCAAAGAACTCGAACGTCAAGCCAATAGCTTGACGGACACGGTAAGTCGTTTGGAATCTGTGCAATTGCTTACTCAAGTCGAACAAGTTGAGAATGAGTTCATCCTTGTGACGCAGGTCGACAATAGAGACATCGATGCTCTACGCAATCTTGCCGAACAGTTGCGACAAAAACGTGGAGATTTAGCGATTGTCCTTGGTTCTGTCAAAGATGGACGGGTTGCGTTTGTGAGTGTCATCCCGCAAATATGGCAAGCGAAGGGACTGCATGCAGGCAAATTGGTCAAAGAAGTGGCGCAGATAGCCGGTGGTTCAGGTGGCGGACGGCCGGATTTGGCACAGGCGGGTGCCAAGATCCCTGACAAACTTTTCGAGGCCCTGCGTACAGCGAGAACCTTACTAAAAGAAGGTTTTTTACAAAGCATCTCGAATAGTAGCCAAAAGGCCTAGAATGTTATAGGCAAAGAGGTGTGAGCTGATGTCATCTTTTGATGAAACGATGCACTTTCCTGCCAGACCCGATGGGCAATCGCGAGCTGAATGGGCGCTGTTGTTGGCCTATGAAGCATTGGTTGATAAAGGCTATAATCCTATCCATCAGATTTCTGGGTACCTGTTATCAGGAGACCCGGCTTATATCACAAGCCATAAAGATGCTCGGGATGTCATTCGTCAGGTAGAACGTGATGATCTTATTGAAGAATTGGTACGGGCTTATGTTCTTACAAGGTTGCCATGAGACAGATGGGAATTGACTATGGAGATGTACGAATCGGCATTGCATTAAGCGATCTGCTGGGAATTACAGCACAGTCGTTCACTGTGATCGATCGGAATAAAACGCCTGACATCATGCAAACCATAAGAACGATAGTATCGGAACACGATGTAGGGGAGATTGTGGTCGGATGGCCTAAAAACATGAATGGAACACTCGGCGAACGAGCGCAAAAAACGGCTGCGTTCGTCGAGGAATTAGAACAGCAATTCTCGTTACCGATTCATTTGATGGATGAACGCCTGTCCACGGTTGGGGCCCATCGGTTGCTATCAGAAGGCGATGTTAGCAGCAAGAAGCGAAAGAAAGTGGTTGACAAAGTTGCAGCTGCGCTTATACTGCAAGCTTATATGGATAAAAGGGGGAGATCATGATGCTCGATGATTTGTTACAGGGCTTAGTGGTTTTGACCGACGAGTCTGGCCATGAAGAAGAGTATCGCGTCTTGCGTGTGGCTGAATTAGATGGTAATCACTATGCATTATTGCAATCTATTGTCGTCCATGATGAAGAACCAATCATTTTGCGTGTCGAAGGCGACGTCGAAGGTGATGCGGCTTCTTTGGTTGGGATTGATGATGATGACGAGTGGGATCGTGTTGCAGAAGTATTTGATGCACTTTTATTTGACTTTGATGAGGATTAGGGATAACTGTAACTTATGCGCATCGTAAAAACGAAATGGTTTATTGGACTACTTGGTCTACTGGGTGTGGCTATTGCTTTAGTTACGTACTGGCTCGTGGAGACCTCGGTAAAGCCACAGGGTTCATCGCGTCAGACTTGGGTGACGATACCTGCAGGTGCTTCCACACCACAAATAGCTTCCATTTTAGAAACACACCATGTGATTTCGGATGGGTTCTTTTTTCGCGTTTATTTGTATGTGACAGGTAATGCCTCAGACCTGCAGGCAGGTGAGTACAAATTTGCTCCGCGTTTAACATTGCCACAGGTTGTCGCCGAGCTAAAAGCTGGGGCGGTCATATATAACACGGTATCAGTCACGATTCCTGAAGGATATACTGTTAAGCAGATTGCCAACGTTTTAGAGCAAAATGATATAGTCTCAAAAAGGGCTTTTATGACAGAAGTCAAAAAAGGTCAGTTTTCTTATGACTTTTTACCAAAAATGAATGCACAAAATAAACTGGTGCGTGATCGGCTAGAAGGGTATCTTTTTCCTGATACCTACGATTTTTTGCGGCACGAACCAGCGTATAATGTGATCTCGACGATGCTACAGGAAACAAACCGGGTGTTTTCTCCTGCAAGGATGAATCGTATCAAACACATGCGCATGAGCGTAGCACGTATCCTTACGGTTGCGTCCATGATCGAACGAGAAGCAGAATTAAACAAAGAGCGACCGATCATTGCAAGTGTTATTTATAATCGTCTTAAGATTGGCATGAAGTTACAAATTGATGCTACCGTGGAGTATGCTCTAGGTGGTGTGCTTAACTTGACGGATGCCGACTTGTTGGTGAATAACCCCTATAATACTTATGTTCATTATGGTCTTCCTCCTGGACCCATCGCAAATCCTGGACTCTTATCGATTGAAGCCGCACTTCATCCTGCTACGACGAATTATTATTTCTACGTTGCAAAATTTGATGGTAGCGGCGGTCATTACTTTTCTACAACGTTTGCACAACAACTTGCCAATGAAGTAAAGAGTCAGCAAAACTATGCGCGCTATGAGCGCGGATTATCTGTTCCTCCGCATGCCGTGCACAAACCCTAACATGTTCACTGTCCCGTTTGCATAGGTTTTACCGCACACGGGAGGTGACACATATGGCTCTATTTACGGTATTGGCTTTATTGGTTAGGGAATTAACCGTCTTTGTTTCATATGTAAAAAACCATACATTTCCCCAACCTTTGCAGGCAGCTGAGGAAGAAAAAGCGTTAGCACACTGGAAACAGGGTGACATAAACGCGAGAAATACGCTTATTGAGCACAATCTTCGTCTCGTGGCACACATCGTGAAGAAGTATGATCAAGGCAAAGTGGATTCAGAAGATCTGATTTCAATTGGAACGATTGGTCTCATAAAGGGCATTCAAACGTTTGATGCGGATAAAGGTGTACGTCTTGCCACGTACGCCGCACGATGTATCGAAAATGAAATTTTGATGCATATGAGAGCGCAAAAAAAGGTCAACAAAGATGTGTCCATCCATGAGCCGATTGGTCAGGATAAGGAAGGCAATGAAGTGTCATTGCTAGATATCTTGGGAGGAGATGGAGAAGAGGAGATTGTTGAACTGATTCAATTTCGCATGGATCGAGATCAGGTATATGATGGGCTTCGCGTGTTGACGGATCGTGAGCGCGACATCATTTGGGCGCGTTTTGGTCTGCCTTATGGACACGAAAAAACGCAGCGTGAAATTGCGCGTGAACTTGGCATTAGTCGTTCGTACGTATCTCGTATTGAAAAACGGGCCTTAGAAAAATTGCAAGAACAGTTTCGTAAGGACCCTTGACTTTTGCTTTCTATTCACTTTCTGTGGTACGATGGGGCGTATTGAAGCTAAGGACGGGATGATGGACGTGTTAAAGAGACTGTATCCTACGGAGTACGTCTCATCCATTTATCACATCAATGTATCGCGATTGTGGGATGAAGGCAAGCGGGCGATTATTACTGATTTGGACAATACATTGGTCAGATGGAATGCGCCAAGTGCTACCCCTAAATTGGTTTCGTGGCTGAAAATGGTACAGGATACGGGATTTCGAGTATGCATCTTATCGAATAATGATCGTTTGCGCGTGACGGAATTTGCAAAACCACTTGGACTTATTGCGTTAGACATGGCACGAAAACCACGTCTTAGTGGGTTTCGGCACGCGTTAAACCTCCTTCAAGTGAGTGTGGCGGAAACAGTCATGATTGGTGACCAGGTTTTTACAGATATCCTTGGTGGCAATAGGATGGGCATGTATACCGTGCTTGTGGCGCCTATTCATGAACAAGAATATATTGGCACTCGTGTGATGCGGCGCATGGAACGGATCGTGTTGCGGCGTGTGCCGTTATCACAGCATATGGAGTATTTCTCTTATGATGGCGAACAACCATCGATAGATCTACCGAAAGGGCGGAACGATTTGTGAGTATGGTATGCACCGGTTGTGGTGCGCCGCTTCAAATGGATGATGAACAAGAGCGAGGTTATGTTACAGCGGAGGCGTTTATGCGTGAGCATCCGCTATGCCAACGCTGTTATCGATTGATTCACTATGGGCAACTCGCCAAAACAAATGTGACGCAAGAGGAATACCGTACTGCCGTTATGCGTGTATTGGCAAAGCCCTCTTTGGTTTTATATGTTGTGGATCTGTTCGACTTTAATGGTAGCCTGGTGCGTGGTATGGCTGGGGTGCTCAAAAATCACGAAGTCGTTTTGGTAGCCAATAAGTACGATTTACTTCCGCATGGGACAAGTATGGACAAAGTTGCTTCGTGGTTGTGGCGAGAGGCTCGTCGTGCGGGGCTTGAACCGAAGCAAATCCATCTCGTTAGCGCCAAAACTGGTTTTGGCATGGACTCCGTGGTTGCAACCGTACAGGAGCGTTCACGTGATCGCAATGTCGTCGTGATGGGTATGGCAAATGTCGGGAAATCAAGTGTATTGAACAGTCTTATGCGAGCGTTAGATCCTGATGAGCAGACGGAATCCTTTACGACAAGCCCCTTTCCAGGCACGACGTTAGGTGCTTTGACCATGAAAATGAAAGGCACGGGTATCGTGATTACGGATACGCCCGGCCTTTTAGGCACATTTCGTTTACAAGATCGGGTTTGCGCAGACTCATTAAAGCAAATTGTGCCAAAAGATCGTATTCGTCCTAGGAATTATCAATTAAATATAGCGCAGACCCTGTTTCTAGCGGGACTTGTGCGAATGGATTTTATCGGCGGACAAGCACAGCCATTTGTCGTCTATGTTGCCAATCAGCTCTATATTCACCGCACAAAATTGGACAATGCTGACAATGTATACCGGAGTCAGATGGGCAAACTTCTTAACCCGCCGTGTGATACTTGCGACAGCAGTTTGCGTCAACTCACCAGCAAGCGTGTAGGATTTAAAGAAGGCAGGCCAGTGGATGTTGTGATTCCTGGATTAGGATGGATTCGTTTAAGTGGCAAAGAAGTTCAACTTGTCGTTCATTATCCGCAAGGCGTGGAGATCGCAGTACGCCCAGCTTTGATTGGAAATGGGCGCGTACGCTTATGACCCAGTACGATCGGCTTGCTGTCCTAGGGCATCCTGCCGCGCATTCTCTTTCACCTGTGATGCATCGGGCTGCTTATCAAGCGCTGGGCCTAACAGCAACTTATACGGCGATTGACGTAGTACCAAACGATTTGCTACGTGTTCTTCAAAGCATAAACAAACAGGGCTATCGCGGCGTCAACCTGACGATCCCCCATAAGGAAGTAGCCCTTCCTTTCATGAAACAATGTTCGTCTCGTGCTAAACGTATCGGCGCGGTCAATACAGTCACCTGTCTTGATGGACAGCTTTATGGTGACAATACCGATGGCGAAGGCTGGCTAAGCTCTTTTACCATGGAGACGGGCGCCGATGTAAATGGCTTGCATGTGGTGGTAATTGGGGCTGGAGGAGCTGCACGTGCGATTGTCGATGCGCTTCTTTCAAACGGCTGTGAGCATGTGACGCTTGTCAATCGCACACTTGACCGTGCAAATCAGTTACAAGAGGCATTTCAAGCTTATTATGATATAGCTAAGCTATCGACGTGTTCTCTTGAATGTGTCGATTTGTTTGATGCTGATCTCGTTGTCAATACAACGGCCGTAGGTCTTGCCGGTAAACTGCAAGATCAGCTTCCCGTATCGCTTAGTACCTTGCGTATGGGTACCATCGTGAGTGACATCGTCTATCGACCGCGACAAACAAAGTTCTTACAAGAAGCTCATGCGCGAGGTGCATCGATACATGAAGGTATTGGGATGTTAGTGCACCAAGGCGCCTTGGCGATTCAGCAATGGTTTGACGTTTTAGCTCCGATTGAAGTGATGCGAACTGCCGTTTGTGATGTTTTGGATGGATCCAAGGGAGGACAATAAAAACGTGTTAACGGGAAAACAAGTACGGTATCTCCGTGGGCTAGCTCATCATCTCACGCCTATTTTTCAGGTGGGTAAAGGTGGCGTATCACGCACCATGGTTGAACAAATAGCCTTGGCTCTTGAGGCGCGTGAACTCATGAAAGTATCTGTCCTAGGCAATGCGGATGAGGCGGCTAAAGATATTGCTATGACTTTGAAAAATGGTACAAAGGCAGAAATTATCCAGGTAATCGGTCGTACGATCATATTATATAAACGATCACAGGAAAACCCTGTGATTGAATTACCTCGCTGATGCGTCGCGGTCTATTCGGTGGAACATTCGATCCGCCACACATTGGTCATATCATGATGGCCCAGTTAGCGTATGAGGAACTGTCCTTAGATGTGGTGGAGTTTATTCCAGCAGGACAACCACCGCATAAGGATTCATCATCCGTATCTCCTGCACAGGTTCGTGTTGAACTTGTAGAGGCTGCTATCGCATCTTTTCCGTACTTTTCACTGTCACTTAAGGAAGTACAGCGGCAAGGTCCGAGTTTTACTGTCGATACACTCACGAACATTAAAAAAGAGTATCAGGAAGATGAACTTTATTGGTTTGTCGGTGCAGATATGTTGGTGGATCTTCCTTCATGGAAAAACCCAAAAGACATTTTGCGTTTAGCTCATCTGGTTGTTGCGCCTCGTTCTCATGTAGATGAACAACAGGCAAAAAAAATGCTTATGATACAGTTTCCTTACGCTAAAATAACGTTGCTTGAGATGCCTTTGCTCGATATTTCAAGTACATGGATTAAAAATCGTCTAGCTAGGGGACTGCGGGTAGATCCTTTGCTAACGCCTGCAGTGACTCAGTTAATTTTGCAAAAGGGGTTCTATCTACCATGATTGACCTTGAGCAAGAAGCTGTCAAAAGGTTGTCTTCATCCCGGTTTGCTCATGTGCGCGGCGTGGTCGAGGCGTCTATTCAATTAGCACAGCGTTATGATGTCGATGTGGATAAAGTCCGACAAGCAGCGTGGCTTCATGATATGTTTCGCGAGTTGTCGCAAAGTCAGCTAGAAGAACTTGCTCATTTAACCGGAGCTTGCGTACCCGCTGGTCCAGTTGCTGTATGGCACGGACCCATCTGTGCTTTACGCATGGCCCAAGACTTCGGTATTAATGATGAAGACGTAAAAGAAGCTGTCAAGTGGCACACGATTGGACACCCAGAAATGGGGGATGTGGCCCAGGTTCTTTACGTGGCTGATGCGATTGAAAAAGGGCGATCATTTCCTCTTGTGGACACCTTGCGCGCGGCATCTCAGATTTGCTTACCGCTGGCTGTCGCCGTTGTGACGGATGCTTCGTTAAACCACTTGCTAAACAAGCATGATCAGATCGATCTTCTAACGGTACAATTACGTAATAAAGCGTGGAGTCTTGTTACGCAAGATCATCGGCAATGGTTTGATCGTCAGCGGTTTCCTACAAACTAAACTAGGGAGGTCTGTACATGGCAGACAAAATGGAACAATTTGCAAGGTTGGCGGCTGATACCGCTGATGATAAAAAAGCTAGAGATGTCGTGATTCTGGATTTGCGGGGATTATCCGTGATCGCTGATTATTTTGTGATTTGTAGTGCCAATTCACGCACGCAGGTACAAGCTATCGCTGATGCTGTTGAGGAGAAACTTGGTGACAGTGGTCTTGTGTGCAAAGGTATAGAAGGACGCGATGAAGGGCGTTGGGTGCTCATTGACTTCGGTGATGTAGTGGCGCACGTTTTTCAAGATGAGGAACGTTCTTTTTATGGACTTGAACGCTTATGGGGCGATGCCCCAAGGGTATCGATAGAGGTTTAAATCAAGGGCTATATCAAGGATGTGCATAACTTTTGTATACGCACTTTGCGGCGGTTTATGATCGATTAATGGGCGATATTCCCTATAACGAATTCGCCCGGCTACTTCAGGAAGCTGTCAGTAAGACTGGACATCGAATCGATGTGATTGTTGACATTGGGTGTGGAACGGGTGCTATGTTTGAAGCTGAATTAGCTTTGGCGCGCCAAGTGATTGGGATTGATCCATCGCTTCAGATGCTTGCTGTTGCCAAAGAACAAGCGCAGCCGTACGGACGACGCATTACTTTGTTAGAGGGTAGCGCCGAGTCGTTTTTTACCCCCAAAAAGGCCGATCTGTGTCTCGCTACTTGTGATGTGTGCAATTATATTTTGACGCCGCAGAGGTTGCAACGCTCATTTACCCATATCCATGACATGATGAACCCAGGCGGTTATTTCTTGTTTGACATGCACTCACCGACAAAAGTGTTACAAGGTATTGGCGACAATGTTTACTATGACGCGTCAGGGGACACAGTCGCTTTGATTGAGACAAAGGTCGATCAAAAGTCGATGATTGTCGCTTACGAGTTATTGCTGTTTCTGCTCGAAAAAGACGGGCGTTATCAGCGTGTACAGGAGTCACATCGACAACGGGCCTACGAACTCTCAGCCATTTTAAAGGGCTTAGAAAATGCGGGGTTTACTGAGGTATATATCGGTGCTGATTTCCATTTTCCATGGGAACGTCTAGAAGAGGAATCGCAATCCATCCTGTTTGGGGACCGTCTGCATGTGCGTGTCGCTCCTAGCGCAGAAACGATGCAACAAGCTATGCGTTGGTTTTTTTTAGTTCGTTGAATGTTCGTCGATACTTTTTGACGTGGTATCGCTAGACTCTTTAGCTCCATACTGCATCAGTGACTCTAGGCGTGCCGCGTCAGATTGAAAGTAATCCACAAGTCGATTTAGCTGCTTTAAAGTTTGCGGACTGACGTGATGTTCAATCCCTTCCACATCCTCTTGAATGGTCGTCTCCGGAATCCCTAGCATACGTAATAGTTCAGCAAGCATGTTGTGCCGCTGCTTCATCGCTTTTCCCATCTGTTCTCCTGTCTTAGTTAATACAAACCCACGATACTTCTCATACGTGACATAATCTTGCTCATCTAGTTTTTGTAACATTTTTGTGACAGACGAAGGTTGTACGGCAAGCGAGGAAGCTATGTCAGAGACTCGTGCATACCCTTTATCTTTCATCAATTCATAAATCTTTTCAAGGTAATCCTCCATGCTAGGAGTCAGCATGCACACGCCTACTTTCATGATCATTGTCTGTTAGTGTACTACATTTTATGAGACCTTGCATTGACCTGTAACACGGTGATTGGATGATATTAATTCTTTTGGAACTGCGCGTTTTGTAAAAAGGAATGGGCAGGTGTCTCTTGAACAGCTTCCCTTAAGTCGAAATGATAGGAGGTATTTCTCCGTGAAAAATCCGTTTGAATGGGATAAAAAGCAAGTATTCGCCTTTTTTGCTGCTGTCGTACTCGTTACTTTTTGGGTCATCACATTTTTTTCACAAGGACAGATTCAAACTGTAAAGCCTAAGGTCGCGATCGCCGCGTCTGCAGTTCGGCAAAAGGCAACAGCTCACATGATGGTGTATGTGGTCGGAGAAGTCAAGCGTCCTGGATTGTACTCCTTTGCTCTTGACTCAAGAGTCTATCAGGCTGTTGCTAAAGCGGGGGGCCTTACCATGCGTGCGGACAGTGCAGCAATTAATCTCGCGGCGGTTATGGAGGACGGCACTGAGATTGTGATTCCCGCAAAAGGTGCAATGCCCTTAAACACTTTCGCCAATCAGCATGGAACAAGTCATAGGCCGCGCTCCCATAAAGTGCAGGCGGGGCAACATGTACTCTTGAATCAGGCGAGTCTTAGCCAACTAGAGCAACTACCAGGTATTGGACCTAAAAAGGCGCAAGAAATTCTTGCTTATCGCACCAAGCACGGTAAGTTTGTGACCTTAGCGGGTATGCGCCATGTTAAAGGTATCGGGCAAAAGCTCCTCGCAAACCTTGAACCCTATCTCAGTTTACAATAAAAGCCGCGCAAGGTGATCTTGCGCGGGAGTCAATCAAGCTATAAACACCAAGGACTCACAAGATACGACGTGCCGTTTCGTAGACACTCGCCCAGTATCCGGTGGTTAGATCATCAATTTCGACACGCGAGCTTGCGGCGTTAATAAAATTGCCGCCGCCTATGTAAATGCCAACGTGTGAGAGCGGCCCGTCAGTCGCGAAAAAAACCAAATCGCCCGGCTGTAGGTCGCCTTTACTGATTGGCGTTCCTTCTTGTGCTTGATCCTGTGAAACGCGATCAAGCGATTTGCCGAATTGAGAGAAAACATACTGGGTGAAGCCCGAACAATCAAACCCTGTACTCGGCTGATTACCTCCCCAAGAGTAAGCGTAACCAAGGTACGTGCGCGCTTTTTGAACAAGCTGCGCTGAGAGGGAAGTCGGCGGCACCGGCGCCCGTTTAGCAGATCGTTCGATCAAGGAAAGGATCTGCGCTGTAACGGCACTGGTATTGCCCAAATGATGGGATTTCTTAAAATGAAGCACCGCACTTGAAGTAATCGAACCGAAATATTGGGTTATCCCTTCATCTTGTGGAAAGTAACCTAAGGACTTTAAATCTTCTTGTAAAACTTTAACTTGCTGGCCTGTCGAGCCTACTTGCAAGATCACCGGGCTTTCGGCAGCGTATACCGGACTCATTGCGGCGATACCTGCGAGATTACTTCCTATGATCATGGAAAGTGACGTGATAAGTAAAGATATACGCAAAAAAAACAAACTCCTTCCATGAGCCTCCGAGGTTAGTTGACGGGTTAGGGCTGAAGGTAGCCCATCCGAAATCGGATTCACCCCAAAAAAATGTCCCCCGTACTGATAAAATCTATCAGATTCGGCATTTTCATTCTGCGTTTCATTGTATCAACAGTCATCGTTTGCGACAAGACCAAAAATAGACCCTATGTGAGGGAAGTTATCAATATGCACAGAATTGTCACGATTTTCGGGATAAGTTTTTGTGCCGGATCCCTTGCGATTCTATCGCAATCCACAACATGGCTCTTTCTCCTTATCGTCGTGCTACTTGCTATCCTCTTTTTGCTGATAGGAATGTTACGGTACATCGTATCAAAGACGCATCCATTACCTCGCTTTGCATGGCCCTTATTTCTCTTCATCATAGTCTTGGGTTGGGTGTGCGGAGGGCAGTACGCATGGGATGATGAAGTGTCTCACCAACGTCTTCAAGCTGAACTGTTACAGGCCAATCATCATACAAGCGTACTAACTGTCTTGCAAATTGATGGGCCCGTGCAAAGAAAAGCAGCGCATAGCCTCGCTTTTGCTGCTAAGGTATGCTCTTTTTACGATGAACGTGGCGCCTATTTTGTGGCAGGGCAGCCCGTTGTTTGGTTGACGATCAGCGGGGAGCATAGATCGGACATAGCACAGGCTTCTATTTTTTCACAAAAGTTTTATACTGCCTCATCAGAGCTGCATTCGATGGACTATATCGCGGCGTATGTGCGATTTCATGCAGTGGTCAAGGGCTCCTTTGCCACAGCCTTATTGCGTAGAAAAATCAACGTGCTTGCAAGTACCTCGATCTACGGTGTTCATAAGGTGGCAAATCAATATCACTTCCCAAGTCTGTATGCATGGCAAGGGTATCTCATCGAGTTGGCGCAGGATCGTTTGCGCACCGCCTATGGTGCTTTAGGAACGATGGCGTTGGCGTTTGCCGTTGGTGACCGTTCTGCGATTAGCAGTCAGACGGTCAAGGCATTTGCTGCGGTTGGGATAATTCATGCTTTGGTTGCATCAGGGGCGACGATTCGAATGATCATTCATCCCGTTGTCATTTTATTACGACAAAAGTGGCGGGTGCGTTATGGACTTTGGTATGTGGTTTCCCTGCTTCTTATCTGCATTATCGTGATCTTATCTGGCCTTGCGCCTCCTGCTTTGCGAGCAGGTCTGGTTGTGATGTATGAGTTGACAGCTATACTCGTGCATCGAAATGGGGATCAACTTACGGCCAATGTGCTTGCCGCTTGTTGTCTTACTCTCATGGAACCACACCTTTTGCTTGATCCTGGGGTAATTGTGTCGTTTGTTGCTGTAACAGCATTTTCTTTGCTTCCGGCTCGTCTTGCCGCTTGGTGGTTATCTTTCATCCGTTTTCCTCGCTTGCGGATGATCCTTGCCCGTGGGCTTGCTGCTGATCTGGCCGTAGCACCTGTCGCTTTATTTGAGTTTTCGCAGTTATCCCTTGTCTCCTTGCTGACCAACATTGTTCTTTATCCGGTGCTTGAATGGCTATTGCCCATGGCATGGATCTGTTTGGTACTTGCTATCCTTGCGCCACCCTTAGCCCATGGTCTACAACCTATCGTGGCCTTTATCTATCAACTGGCGATCGCGAGTGTTCAGAGCATTAGCTATGCGGGGGCGACGCTGAAACTGTCTGCTCCATCTTTACCAAGTCTCGTTGTTTATGAAACTCTTTTGCTTTTGATCTTGTTCATAGGTAGAAGGTATACATGGCGCCATCCTGGCAGATACTTAGAGTAACAAGTTTTCATCGTCGACCGGGGAAGGTGAACCGATGTTATCGGAAGAAGTGTTGAATGATCTTGATTTGTTGACCGAAAAACTTTTGCTTGATGCTTATATGATTCGAGATAACCCGTCGTGGAAAAACTTGGTCGTACTTTTGCAGACAGCAGCGCAAGTGGGAGAACACTTGCAACAGCGTTCCAAAACGTGAACGAACTACCTATCATGCGTAGGACGCTAGTGATGTTCATTTTAAGCCTGTTGTTCGTGACTGTCATGTCGACCATTCAGAGCCACCATAGAAACCCTACACCAAACATGATTACACCGGACAATCCATTGCGTATTCTCTAAAAGAGAATGCGCAATTTTGTTTTGGCAGATAGTAAGAAGGCACACTCGGTGAGAAGGGATGATCGCATGTGGCTCGAATAGTTATTGCAGGGGCTGGTTATGGGGGCGTTATGGCTGGTAAGAAATTCGAAAACAATCATACGCCATTTGTCATGATCAATAAACACAGTTATCATCAATTTATTACATGGCTTCATGAAGCAGCTGGCGGAAGGAACCATGTGGATGATTACAAAGTAGAGTTAACCGACATTTTTTCAAGACATGGAACGATGCTTGTTAAAGACGAAGTCACAGGAATCGATCGACAAGAAAACAAGCTGCTAACAACGCGCGGCAGTTATCCATACGACTATGCGATCATTGCCTTAGGCAGTGCACCAGAGTTTTTTGGTATTCCAGGGTTAAGCGAATACAGCATGCAATTGCGTTCCCTTGAAACGGCACGGCAAATTCGAACGCGAATTGAGCGAGAGTTTGCCCGCTTTAAGGATCACAAAGAGGACAAAAAACTACGTATTGTTGTTGGGGGCGCCGGACTGACTGGTATCGAGTTTGTTGGTGAACTCCTTGAATGGTTGCCAAAGCTATGTACGAAACTGGGTATTTCACCATCCTCCTTTGAAGTGATCACGATTGAAGCTACGGATACGATCTTACCTGCGCTGATGCCTTCGTTGCAAAAAACGGCAAGGGACGTTCTTGAACACAAAGGTGCTAAGATCATGATAAGCACAAAAATCGAACGGGTTGAAGAGGGTCGTGTGTACTTAGGTTCTGGTGAGGTCATCGAGGCCGAGACGATCGTTTGGACTGGTGGTGTGCGTGCGAACATGATCTTGTCGCAAGCTGGACTGACTTGCGATCGCAGAGGGCGGGCAGAAGTCAATGATTACCTGCAATCCACCGATGATGAACGACTATTTATCATCGGTGACTGTGCATCCCTCGTACAAGCAGGCAGACCACTGCCGCCGACGGCACAAATGGCGACCCAGATGGGGCAATTGGCCGCGAAAAACATACTCGCTTTACTTGCCAAGGAGCCAATGCAAAAATTTCATCCTAAAATGCTCGGGACGTTAGCATCGCTTGGCAGTGAGCAAGGGGTGGGCACACTCGGCAAATTTCCTACATCAGGCGCGACGGCTGGTTTGGCAAAAGATTTGACCAAAGTGAAGTATCTTTATCAATTGGGTGGCTTGCGTATGGTCACGCATATTCGTAAACCGCTTTTAAAACAAACTGCATGGCAGGTGTAATGTTTCGTGGAAAAATCGTTTTATGGAGCTGTAGGCGATCTGCGCCATGGTAATCTGGCGAAATTGTACGTTATGTACCATGTGAACGACAATGAAGCTCTACGGTATTTTACGCGTGAGATCGAACACGCTATGGTACACCGTGATCCGCAATTCACGCCAGAAACGGTAATTCATTCAGGGCAAACTGCCACCTTTACGCAAGCTGTCATCGATGCCAAAGGTGGCGATCTGTTTTCTAGTCACGTTATCGTTGTTTACACGGGATTTGATTATCTGACCGCATCGGTTAAGGCACAGGCTATGGATGAGATTACACCATTGCTTGACTCTGTGTTCAAGGATTCCTTACCTGCACCCATGATTCTCGTGACGGCGGCGGAAAAATTGGATGAACGCAAAAAGTGGACCAAGCGTTTTTTGCAGGATAAAGAGGTATGTGTTATTCATGCAGGCAAGTGGCGTCGTGATGAATGGCGTAGCCTGCTTACAGAGTGGATGGATAAAAATGTGACGTTATCCACATCACAAATGGATCTCGTGATCGAGCGATCAGGTGATTCCTTTGGATTGCTCTATCAAAGTATGCAAAAGATCAACACGTATGCCTTATCTGAACATGCGTTACAAGATCATGTGCTACGCGAACTCGTCCCTGATGAGAGCGAATCTGATTTGTTTCATGTTATTCGTTTGGCCATAGAAGGGCATTCTCTTGAGGCACATCGGGTCTTTCGTGAATTATCCAGCACGCAGTCGTCTTTCGCGTTACTGTCTCTCTTATCACGTCAGTATCGATTGATTGCGCGAGTCTCAGATTCACGCAATAAAATGCAAACGGATCGTGATTTGGCGATCAAACTTGGTGTTCATCCTTATGCCTGTAAAGTAGCTCGAGAACAAAGCAAGTTCATCTCGGCGCAACAATGTCGTGAGCTTTTGATTGACTTGGCGGAACTTGAGTACAAGATCAAGTCCGGTCAGCTATCTGAGCAAACAGCGGTTGATTGGTGGTTTTTGCGAGGCACGAAGGGGGCATAGATGTGAGACAACGGTGTTTTATGCACGAAAAAGGAGACGTGTCATGGCGTCTCCTTTTACTATCAATGGCAGTAAAAATATCACATCGCAGCTTTGTTATAGCGCTTAGTCAAGCGTGATTTTTTACGGGCGGCGAGATTCCGATGAACAATCCCTTTTGTTACCGCCTTGTCCAAAGAACGTGTAGCACTGCGCAAGGCGGTTTGCGCCGTCTCCATGTCGCGCTGACGCAGCGCGTTTTCAAACCGCTTCAACGAGGTGCGCAACGCTGATTTTGCTGCAGCATTACGGATCGTCCGGTTTTTGGACACAATCACGCGTTTAATCGCAGACTTGATATTCGGCAAATGGATTCACCTCCTCACGACGTCCTTATCTAATTTGAGCAGTCTACATTGTATCACGGAGCATCTGGTGAAGCAACCTGCGCATACTACGAACAAGGTGTTCATAAAATCGGGGGGATGTTGGGTGTGGAAACCACGAGGCCCCATGGGCCGTGTGACCGAGTTGCACAGCGTGCAGGAACAACCGTGGGCATGGCAAAGCGTTCGGACGGATCTGGCTGTTGAAATCCATGAGAATATTTCTAGAACATCGCGAAACATACCAGGATTGACCGTCGATGTTGATGAACAAGAGCAAATTAAGACTACGCGCATGCAAATTACTACGCAAGCAGCATCGAAAGCTATGCAAAGGCTTCAAGGTACTTATGTTACGCTTGAAGTTCCCGAACTTCGGCATAAAGATCCCGATTTGCAAGAACAAGTGGCTATTTCTTTAGCACAGGAATTAAAAACGTACATTCATGTGCCTGAGCAAGCTGTAGTTCTTGTGATTGGCCTAGGCAACTGGAACGTGACGCCGGATGCACTTGGACCTTTGGTCGTGGAAAATCTTTTTGTAACACGGCATCTTTTTCATCTAATGCCAGAAATGTTAGAAGAAGGATTTCGTTCGGTGTGTGCGATCGCACCAGGGGTGCTTGGCATTACGGGCATTGAGACGACGGAAATTGTACAAGGTGTCGTGGATCGAGTCAAGCCAGACCTTGTGATTGCTATTGATGCGCTTGCTGCTCGTTCGCTAGATCGTGTTAATACCACCATTCAAGTGGCAGATTCGGGAATTCAGCCAGGCGCTGGGGTAGGTAATCACCGTCGTGCGCTCAATAAGGAAACGCTTGGAGTCGATGTGATTGCGATAGGGGTCCCTACCGTCTTGGATGCAGCGACGATCGCTTCAGACGCGATGGATGTCCTTCTAACTCATCTAGAAAATAAAGTTCCTGGAAATAGTGCTTCAAAAATTCTTAATCAATTTGACCACGATGAAAAACGGCAATTGATCTCGGACTTGCTTCAACCGATTGGTAACAATCTTATGGTGACGCCTAAAGAAATCGATGAGTTTGTTGAAGATATCGCGCATGTGGTGGCTATGGGACTTAACTTAGCCATGCACCCAGCCATGACGATTGATGATGCTAAATCATTGACGCATTAAATTTTTGAATGGATACGTCACAATGAGGCATAGGCTCGTCTTATCTCGCATAGTTTCTGTTAACTAGGCCGTATGCGGATGGTGACGAGTATGCATGACCGCGCTGTGCGAAATGTGAAAAAAACAGCATCTGTACTGATTTTTCTCGCGATGTCTGGCTTGACCATCAGTGGCGGAGCACTGGTGATCGCGGCGACAATGAATGTGTTTGTCGCCAAACTCGATGCCCCCTCTGCGGAGTCTTTACCGCCCTCGTTAGCAAAAGCTGGAGCTAAAATGGAATTTGTGCATGGGCAAAAAGTGCTGTATGAACCCGTTTATGTACTGCCACGTACTACACTTTCAACCGTCATGGATCAAGCTTTAGCCAAATCGCCGGATCCCGCAGCGAGTTTTGCGCAAAGAGATGCGGTGGGCATCGGGGTATTTTTGCAAAGACAATTGCATAGTGCACTGATGTCCTTATTGCACGATGCCGTACGTACGCAAAATGTGCAAGATACCCCGATGATTTCTGTGACAAGTGGGCAATAATAACATTGCTTCGATCATCCAGCACCACCTATATAGAGACGAAAGCAAGGTAACAATTGCTTCCGCCTCTTTTTATAGCGTAAAATTGACGTATTCTTGTTTACATTGTTGGGAGGACCACCGTGTCAAATAACGACGCCATTTCACGCGTTCGCAATTTCAGCATCATCGCTCATATCGACCATGGCAAATCAACACTTGCCGATCGGATTCTCGAATATACAGGCGCATTGTCAGCGCGCGAAATGCAAGACCAAGTGCTCGATCAGATGGATTTGGAGCGTGAACGGGGAATTACGATCAAGTTGCAGGCGGTACGCCTAACCTATCGAGCAGACGACGGTGAGGCGTATACGTTAAATTTGATCGATACACCAGGGCATGTCGATTTTACTTATGAAGTGTCTCGTAGCCTGGCTGCTTGCGAAGGCGCTTTGCTAGTCGTTGATGCAGCACAAGGCATTGAAGCGCAGACGCTAGCCAATGTGTATTTGGCTCTAGATAACAATTTGGAAATTTTGCCTGTGATTAATAAAATTGACCTGCCATCAGCTGATCCGGAAAAAGTGCGTACAGAAATTGAAAATGTGATTGGTCTTGATGCATCAGAAGCGGTGCTCGCTTCTGCAAAATCGGGTATTGGCATCAAGGAGATCTTAGAACAAGTCGTGCAAAAGGTGCCGGCGCCCGTCGGTGATTTGCAAAAGCCTTTGCAGGCGTTAGTCTTTGATTCCCACTATGACGCTTACAAAGGTGTAATTGTGTATGTGCGTGTCATGAATGGTAGTATTCGCCCGGGCATGCCGATTCGTATGATGGCGACGATGGCTGAATTTGATGTCGTTGAGGTAGGCGTCTTTAAGCCACGCATGACGGCCATTGACGAACTTCGCGCAGGTGATGTTGGGTACATTGCGGCGGCCATCAAATCGATTGCCGATACGCGCGTTGGCGATACGGTGACGAGCGCGCAAAATCCAGCGCCCGATCCATTGCCTGGGTACCGAAAGATCAATCCTATGGTGTTTTGCGGTATCTATCCTGTGGATTCTTCTGACTATCCGGAACTTCGCGAGGCTTTAGAACGTCTTGAACTGAATGATGCCGCGCTGAGTTATGAACCGGAGACGTCCTCGGCCTTGGGCTTTGGTTTTCGTTGTGGATTTTTAGGCCTGCTACATATGGAAATCATGCAGGAGCGCTTAGAGCGTGAATATGGGTTAACGCTCATCACGACAGCACCCAGTGTCATTTATCATATCTATACGACGGCAAATACGATGTTTTCTATTGACAATCCTAGTTTATTACCTGAACCAGGGAAAATTGATCATGTCGAAGAGCCCTACGTGCGTGCCCATATTATCGTGCCAAAAGACTTTGTTGGAAGCGTTATGGAACTATGTCAGGAAAAACGCGGTGTCTTTATGGACATGCAGTATCTCGATGAAACACGTGTGACGCTCATTTATGAACTTCCCTTAACGGAAATTGTATATGATTTCTTTGATCGTCTCAAATCAAGCACGAAAGGTTATGCCTCCTTTGATTATGAGTTAATCGGGTATCGCGAAAGCGACCTTGTCAAGTTGGACATTTTGCTCAACGGAGAAACGGTGGATGCCTTGTCGTTTATCGTGCACCGCGAAAAATCCTATTCACGCGGTAGAACACTGTGCGAAAAGTTGAAGGACTTGATTCCCAGGCAAATGTTTGAGGTGCCTGTGCAAGCGGCGATTGGCAATAAGGTCATCGCTCGTGAAACGATTCGCGCTATGCGTAAAAACGTTCTTGCCAAGTGTTACGGCGGTGACATTTCTCGTAAACGAAAGTTGCTTGAGAAGCAAAAGGAAGGTAAAAAGCGTATGAAGCAAGTCGGTAATGTCGAAGTTCCGCAAGAAGCGTTTATGGCGGTGCTCAAACTTGACTGACCACGTGCTAAAGACACTCATGCCACGCTCACTTTATGTGCACATTCCTTTTTGTCATAGTCGTTGTTTTTATTGTGATTTTACAACCTTTGTCGCGGATATTACAGTGCGCGAAAGGTATGTGGAACATCTCATCAAAGAGATTGCCCTCGTCGCAAAAACCTACACGAAAGGTGAACGGATTGTTCTTGATACGGTGTTTTTTGGCGGTGGCACACCAACGTTACTCTCACCAGAGCAGTGGCAGAAAATCGCATCGGCGATAGATAGCTATTTTACGCGATCAGATACTTGTGAATGGACAGTAGAAGCCAATCCAGGCTCTACCGACGTGTCACTTTACGAGACGTTGCGTGCGATCGGTGTCAATCGCCTAAGTTTCGGAGCACAAACGTTTGACGATGGCTTACTGCAAGCTATCGGTCGTTTGCACTTGGCAAGTGACGTGAAAAAGAGCGTTGACCGCGCCCGCCAAGCGGGCTTTAAACGGATCAATCTCGATCTGATGCTCGGCTTGCCCGATCAGACAATCGAGGATGCTTTGTTTGCCGTCGATGAAGTGTTGCGCATGTCCATTACGCATATTTCTGCGTATGGACTTAAAATTGAAGCAGGAACACCGTTTGCGAAGTGGAATCAACAAGGTTTGTTAAGACTACCTGGTGAGGATCTCGAAGTTGCTATGTATGAGGCTGTTCGCAACAGACTTATATCACAAGGGTTTGTCCAGTATGAAATAAGCAACTTTGCTACCGCAGGTGAACAAGCGCGCCATAACCTTGTTTATTGGACAAACTTACCTTACTTTGCTGTTGGCGTGGGCGCGCATGGTTATGTGTTTGGTGAACGGTATGAAAATGTGCGTTCCTTGGCGCACTATGCAGCATCTGTTGACCAAGAGAGGTTGCCCATGGCTACGGTTGAAACGGTGACCCCGCAAGCGTCTATGGAGGATACCATGATGCTAGGCCTGCGCTTGCAACAAGGCGTGTCAATGAATGATTTTGAACGCATGCATGGTGTTCCCCTGCGGCGGGTCTTTGGACAGCAAGTGGAAAATTTGCTTGCTAAAGGATTGCTGATGCAAGAACACGATCGATTGCTTATACCAGCTAAGCACTATGAAATCGCCAATGTGATTTTTGAAGAATTTATTGGCGTTTGCTCGTGATTATTCGCGCACTTTTTGCGCCAGACAGTTGACATGGCGGGGCGCGTTTTGATACATTCTGGTTAACAATTAGCACTCGACGCATTTGAGTGCTAACAAGCGGAAATAACTCAGACACAAAAAGGAGGATGTCCAATGCTTACAGACAGACAAAAAATGATTTTGCGCATGGTCGTGGATGATTATGTCGTGTCTGCCGAGCCGATTGGTTCGCGAACCATTTCCAAACATCCCAACCTTGGTTTGAGTGCCGCAACGATACGTAATGAAATGGCCGATTTGGAGGAGATGGGTTACCTCGAACAACCGCATGCGTCTGCAGGACGTATCCCATCACAACAGGGATATCGCTATTATGTAGATAATCTGGTGAATTCCGATTCGAAACTCAGTGTGGATGATTTTACGATGATAAAATCGCTGTTCACAGAGAAAATCGATGAAATGGAACGTGTTGCGCAACAAACAGCGGTGATGTTGTCTGGGCTTACTCAGTATACGGGGCTTGTACTAGGTCCACAGGTGTATGACACAGTGCTTAAAAATTTGCAGATCATCCCGTTAAATGATCACTCAGCAGTGGTTATCGTGGTGACATCCACAGGCCAAGTGCAAAATCGCACCGTGACCTTTCCGGAAGGCATAGCCATGGACGAAGTTGAGCGGCTTGTCGGTATTGTCAATCATCGTTTGCAAGGCACGCCGATGTACAAAATGCGATCACGGATGCTTGAAGAAATCATGCATGAAGTTGCTCGCAGCGTAGGCGATTACGAGGAAGCCATTCGTTTACTTGATCAAATTGCTCCAACGATTGGTTTAGAAAATGAGGCAAAAGTGTACTTAGGCGGGGCAACCAACATGTTGCTACAACCTGAGTTTCAAGATGTCCAAAAGGTGCAGCCGGTTCTGTCTTGGCTTGAACATCGCGATCGCGTTATCGAAGCTTTAAAATCAGATGGACGTGTTGTGCAGCATCCATCCGTGCGTATCGGTATCGAAAATGACGTGAAGACGTTGCAAGACTGTTCGCTGATCACGGCGACTTATCATGTATCAGGTGTGCCTGTGGGCGTTATCGGTGTGGTTGGTCCCACGCGGATGGAATATGGTCGTGTCATTCGCTTATTGCACCATGTATCACTCGGGTTATCTGAACTATATTCGAAGTTTTATAACGGGTCATGATGAGGTGGAGGAGGCAAAGAATGAAAGATAACGAAGAGATGCCGCTCTCGGATAGTGAAACACAAGAAGCCAATAACATGCAAAAAAATCACGTTGATGCAACGGCATCTAGCGACACCGAAGCTTCGAATGATATTGTAAAAGATGAAGCGGACGACCTAAAAGCCCAAGTAACCGATCTTGAGAATCGTTTGGTACGCGTCTACGCTGATTTGGACAATCTGCGTCGAAGAAGCAGAATTGAAAAGGAAGAATTATCGACGTATGCCAATAGCAAATTAATCACAGAGATGTTGCCTGTTGTTGACAATTTAGCGCTTGCTTTGCAAGCTGCGGCAGGCAAAGAAGATGACGATCTTGTAAAAGGCGTGGACATGGTCTTTAAACAATTTCTTGGCATTTTAGAGAAATCCGGTGTGACGATGATCAATCCCGTTGGTGAGGCTTTTGACCCAAATCGCCATGAAGCTGTGCTTTCTGAACCTGCTGAAGGAACGGAAGCAGGCGTTGTCCTACAGGTGCTTCGTACAGGGTATCTGTTAGGCGATCGGGTACTTCGCCCGGCCATGGTTAAAGTAAGCGGCTGAACATTATAAGGAGGTATATGAAATGGCAAAAGTGATTGGTATTGACCTTGGTACAACAAACTCATGCGTGGCTGTTATGGAGGGTGGCGAGGCTGTTGTCATCGCGAATGCAGAAGGTAACCGCACCACGCCTTCAGTCGTAGGCTTTGCCAAGAATGGTGAGCGACTTGTCGGGGATGTCGCCAAACGGCAGGCTGTTACAAACCCGGACAACACAGTGATTTCGATTAAACGGCATATGGGGACGAGTTACAAAGTGGGTATCGATGGTAAACAATATACCCCTCCTGAAATTTCGGCTATGATTCTGCAAAAATTGAAGTCTGATGCGGAAGCTTACCTTGGTGAAATGGTAACCCAGGCTGTGATTACCGTGCCTGCCTACTTCAATGACAGCCAACGACAAGCCACGAAAGATGCGGGTAAAATCGCTGGCCTTGATGTCCTTCGCATCGTTAATGAACCGACGGCAGCTGCGCTCGCTTACGGGTTAGATAAGACGGGTGATCATACCATCTTGGTGTATGACTTAGGCGGCGGTACATTTGACGTTTCCATTCTTGAGCTTGGCGATGGCGTTTTTGAAGTAAAAGCAACGAGCGGTAACAACCATCTCGGTGGCGATGACTTTGACGAACGCATCATGCAGCACCTTGCTGACAAATTTAAAAAAGAAAATGGCATTGATTTGCGTCAGGATCGCATGGCCATGCAGCGTCTGAAAGACGCAGCAGAAAAAGCAAAAAAAGATCTGTCAGGTGTCATGTCGACGAGTATTTCCCTGCCCTTTATCACGGCCGATGCGACAGGTCCTAAGCACCTTGAAGAAACATTGACGCGAGCCAAATTCGATGAGATCACGGCTGACCTTGTGGAAGCCACAATGGGTCCTACACGGCAAGCGTTGAAAGATGCTGGCATGTCAGTCAATGACATTCACAAAGTCATTCTTGTCGGCGGATCGACACGTATTCCAGCTGTGGTGGATGCGATTAAGAAATTGACGGGTAAAGAACCTTCTAAAGGTGTCAACCCAGACGAAGTCGTAGCTCTTGGCGCCGCCATTCAAGCTGGCGTGTTAACCGGCGATGTGACGGGTGTCGTGCTGCTTGACGTCACGCCATTGTCTTTAGGTATTGAAACACTTGGGGGCGTTATGACACGTCTTATCGATCGCAACACGACGATTCCTACCTCGAAAAAACAAGTCTTTTCGACGGCAGCAGACAATCAGACATCCGTGGAGATTCATGTCTTGCAAGGTGAGCGGGAGTTTGCGCGTGATAATAAAACGCTGGGCCGTTTTACACTGAGTGATTTGCCACCGGCACCACGTGGTATACCACAAATTGAAGTCGCGTTTGATCTTGATGCAAATGGCATCGTCAATGTGTCGGCGAAGGATCTCGGAACTGGCAAATCCCAACGTATCACGATCACGTCATCTGGCGGTTTAAGCAAAGATGAAGTTGAACGCATGGTCAAGGAAGCTGAACTCAATGCCGAAGCTGATCGTAAACAACGTGAAGAAACGGAACTTCGCAACCAGTCAGACAGCTTGATTTACCAAACCGATAAAACAATCAAGGACCTTGGCGAAAAAGCGAGCGCTGAAGAAAAAGAAAAAGCGGAAGCAGCCAAAGTGAGCCTTCAAGAAGCGTTAAAAGGCACGGATGTGGAAGCCATTCAAAAAGCCCATGATGAACTAAGCAGTGCGATTCAGGCGTTGTCAGTCAAACTGTATGAACAAGCAGCACAGCAAGAGCAAGGTGATGCATCGGCACAAGGATCAGACCATGTGGTGGATGCTGATTATAATGTAGTTGACGAAGACAAGTAATGCTGTAAGATACAATTTGTGCAGTGCACCTTAAAAAGGAGAGTTCACTCTCCTTTTTAAGGCATTCTTATGTACAACGCTATTAAGGGAATGAGGGACGCCCCGGTGAGCAAACGGGATTATTATGAAGTGCTGGGCGTGGGTAAATCCGCGACGCCCGACGAATTAAAAAAAGCGTACCGTGGACTTGCCCGTAAATATCATCCTGACGTCAATAAAGAGGATCCCAATGCCGCTGAGAAGTTTAAGGAAATCAATGAGGCTTATGAAGTCTTAAGTGATGACACGAAGCGCGCAAACTATGATCGGTTTGGTCATGAAGATCCAATGCAAGGTGCGGGAGCAGGAGGATTTGGCGGTTTTCAGGGACAGGACTTTGGCGGGATAAACGATATCTTTGATATGTTTTTTGGTGGTGGGGGAGGACGCAACCGTGGGCCACAACGCGGTGCAGATCTTGAATATGCAATGACAATTGAGTTTAAAGATGCTGCTTTTGGCATCAAACAAGAAATTGAAATTCCGCGGACAGAAACGTGTGAAACGTGCCACGGCAATGGTGCTAAACCTGGCACAAAAGTCGAGACATGTTCAACGTGTAAAGGAAGCGGAATGCAAGAATTCTATACCAATACGCCGTTTGGACGCATGGTCAATCGAAGGACGTGTCCAACTTGTAAAGGTTCAGGCAAGAAAATTACCACGCCGTGCACGGAGTGTAAAGGCGCCGGAACAGTTCGCAAACGTCGTAAGATCGAAGTGAATATTCCGGCTGGTGTTGACACAGGAACGCGCATGCGAATCTCAGGTGCTGGTGAAGCGGGAGAAAAAGGTGCTTCTTCAGGCGATCTCTACATCGTCGTACGTGTGAAGACTCACGACTTTTTCAAACGTGACGGCAACGATGTGTATTGCGAAGTGCCAATTACCTTTGTCCAGGCAGCCTTGGGCGACGAAATCACCGTTCCGACATTGTACGGGAGAGAGTCGTTACGAGTACCCGAAGGAACGCAAACAGGTACCTTATTTCATTTCAAGGGCAAGGGCATGCCTAAGCTTGGTAATGGCGTATCAAAAGGTGACCAACACGTACGTGTCATCGTACAGACGCCGAGTAAATTGAATGATCGTCAAAAGGATTTGTTCCGTGAACTGTCTAGAGAGTTTGGCGAGGATGCTCATGAACAATCAAAGTCCTTTTTTGAACGTGTAAAAAGTTCGTTTTTGGGCGAATAAACGAGAGCATGAGTAAGAGAAAAAGGACATGCGTAGTTGTAGAGGATTCCGTTTTGGGGTAGAAAATTAGAAATGATAGATGAAATGGCGTGTGAATGTGTAACTTCAACGGCATTAAATCAGCAGCATCCATCCAGAAATTGCTCGATGTATTGACGGATTCATCGCTCAGACAGTTTCCTAGTTATGAGGATTACTAGATATCCTCCTAAACCCCATTGCCTTCTGGTTTCCGCCAGCATGCAATGGGGTTTTTTGTGTATTTGTCACGCAACCCAATCTTGCGCATGAATAGTCATTGTACATTTACTGAATAAGTATGTTGACAGTCACAGTAGTGTGACTTATGATGTTATTGCTGAGGTGACCATATGAGTGAGAACAAAATCACATCCGACCTGCTGCGAGGACATACCGATACGATGATTTTGCGGCTTTTATCCGAAGATGATCGCTATGGCTACGAAATTGTCAAATTGATTGCCGAGCGCTCAGGTGGTGAGTATGAATTGAAGGAAGCTACGATGTACTCCAGCGTCCGGCGGCTTGAGGCAGATGGTGATATTGAGTGGTATTGGGGCAATGAATCCCAGGGCGGACGGCGTAAGTATTTTCGGATTACGGAAAAGGGTAAGTCCACTTATGCTAGCAACAAAAGTAATTGGGAGTACGCAAAGCGCGTTCTCGACACCTTATTGTAAGGAGACTGGATGTTATGAATGAGAAATTGACGTTCTATTTGAACGAGGTATTTGCGCCATATGATGGGATAAAGAGCGTTAGCGAACTAAAGGCTGACCTTCTTTCCGATTTGCAGGAGCGGCTCCGTGAACTCAAAGCCGAAGGCAAGGACGATGAAACGGCTTTTGAAATGACCATTGACAGCATTGGCGATATTGAGCAAACGGTAAAAGAGGTCGCCAACCTCTCTCGCTCGCTGGAGCGCCAGGTGCTGATAAACTTCAGTGCGAGCAATCTGAAAGAGAGTGACTTGGCGGGAGTTAGTTTACACAAAGGAAAATTCAAGGCGAGCGTATTGCGCGGAGCCGACTTTGCTGGCGCTGATTTAACCGGTAGCTCGTTTGAGGCCAGCGATGCGCGAGAAGCCAACTTTGACGGCGCAAATCTGACAGACTGCAACTTTTCCGCCACTGACCTTGCGGATACGAGCTTTTGCAAATCTGTCCTTGTACGCACCAACGTGAACGTTTCCACCCTGAAAGGCGCGAAGTTCATTGATACAAGACTGACCGATGTCAAGCTGACCATGAGCGACCTTAGAAAAACAATCTTTGAGAACTGTATCTTTAACGGTGTCGATTTCAAACATTCCGATTTGCGAGGAATTTGTTTTGCAGGGCAGACCCTCATCGGTGTCAAGTTTGACAAGTCTGCATTGAACGACGTTTCGTTTAGGGGAGCGACACTCAAGAACGTGTCATTCACTCTACCTTTTTCCGTGACAAACAAATCTTACCTTGCCATCAAAACCGTCTGCTTTGACGGCGCGACGATGGATAAGCTGACCTATGCTGCGCTTAAAGGCTTACGGGTCGTTGATTTGTCAAACGTTACGGTCATATAAGGGAGTAAGAAATATGCAAGTATCGGCGATCCAAGTGAAGGGACTTCAAAAGTCCTACAAACAGCTTCATGTCCTGAAGGGTGTAGATTTCGAAGTGAAGCAGAGCGGTATTTTCGCCCTACTCGGTTCTAACGGGGCGGGAAAGACAACGATTCTCAAAATTCTCACCACGCTGCTTAAGCAAGACAGCGGAATCGCCGCCGTTAACGGATTCGATGTTGCGTCAAAGCCCGACAATGTGCGGCAGTCGATCAGCCTGACCGGACAATTTGCTTCATCGCTTCGGACTGACCGACGCTGCCAACCGCAGGGTATCCACCTATTCGGGTGGCATGCGCCGCAGGCTCGATCTCGCTATGAGCCTTGTCGGAAAAACGCAGCTCATTTTCCTAGACGAGCCGACCACTGGGCTCGACCCAGAGGCGCGCATTGAGGTTTGGAAGATTGTCAAAGAGCTTGCCGACGGTGGTACGACGGCATTCCTGACCACGCAATATCTGGAAGAGGCTGAGCAGCTTGCGGATCGAATTGCCATCCTGCATGAGGGTAGGATTATCGCCAACGGCACGCTTTTGGAGCTAAAAAAAACTATTTCCTCCCGCAAAAGTGGAGTACGTGGAAAAACAACCTACATTGGAAGAGATATTCCTCGCAATCGTTGGAAAAAAGGAGGAAAAGTAAAATGGAATCGATACAAAAACACTTTTTCAGCGACATAGGCGTTATGTTTGGACGTTCCATGCGCCATATATTGCGCAGTATGGATACCATCATCACGGTCACCATCATGCCAATTGCTTTTATGCTGTTGTTTGTCTATGTGTTCGGCGGCGCAATTCAATCCGGCACGGATAACTATGTGAATTACCTTTTGCCCGGTATACTGCTGATGGCTATTGCAAGTGGTATATCCTATACGGCTTACCGCCTCTTTATCGATATGCAACGGGGAATATTCGAGCGGCTTCACTCCATGCCGATAGCACGTTCGACCATTGCCGGACTGTCCGCAAAGTCGGTGGACGGCGCAAGCGCCTTTTCCTATCCGATTCTGTTCCTGCCGTTTATCAGCTCGGCGTTCGTGCCCACTAAGTCTATGCCGCCAGTCGTCCGCGACTTTGCCGAAAACCAACCCGTCAACTCAATTGTCGATGTAGTACGATCCTTGCTCGCGGGGCAGCCTGTCGGCAATGACATTTGGATTGCGCTTGCGTGGTGTTTAGGTATTCTTGTTGTTGCGTATGTCTTTGCAATGAGGGCTTACAAACGGAGAATATCATAAAATCGGTTATGTGAATTCGGACGGCGGTGGCTTTTAAATTTTGAATAGCAAAGCCACCGCCATTTTAGCAAGATAAAAGACCATTCAGATACAACCAATACCGCAGTCAGGTTTCCATTAAGATTTCAGGACACCACCCAATAGATCCTCATTCAATAGACCAGCGAGAGGTCCATCCTAACGTCTAATACCGAGGCATTTCATTAGGATGGGGTATACCTCGTCGTCACTTTCCATGTGACGAAGCGATCGCTCTTATTCATCCCGAAGAACCGGGGTAGAAGACCAAGAGTGCTTTCGATTAACCAATGATCTTGAATTGCATTTGATTGAGATGCTCAAGTTTCGGCAAATCGTGATGATACCTTTAGCAAAGAACCTGTTTCGTATGCCATACTTATTGCGTTAAAGGGCCGAAATGATTAATAGCATCGAGAGCGAGAACGCAGGAATAATGATAGATTACAGATGAGGTTTTGAATGTTAGATGGAAAAGAAGGAACAGATGGAGGATTGCTTTGGTCGTTTTAAAAATGATTGCACTGATTTTATCACTCGGTATGGATACGCTCATGATGTCCATGTCGCTAGGTTTCGTTCAAACCAAAGGGAAAGTCAAGATTGCTATTACGTTTGCATGTGCAGAAGCGCTAATGCCTTTTATCGGACTGCTAATTGGTAAAGGTACAGGTCAATTCATTGGGGATTGGGCTTCACTAATCGGAGGAATTGCGCTGTTAGCGGTTGCTGTATGGCTCATTTTCTTTGAAGAAGAGGAAGATGAGGAAGAGAAACTAAAACGGGATTTAGTGGGATTGACACTAATCCTGACAGCTCTGAGCATTAGTTTGGATGAGTTGGCAGTTGGTTTCTCAATCGGTCTCGTCGGTGTTCCCATCGCTTTAACGATTATTTTGATTGCATTGCAAGCTTTCACATTTACGTTTGTGGGGCTAACGTTTGGTTTGAAGTTGAAACCTTTCCTTGGTGAATGGGCAGAGAAGTTGGCAGGTATTGTCCTTGGATTGCTCGGTATATGGATATTGATCGATGCAATTGTGCACTTGGTTCATCGTTGAGTTCTATAGGGGGTATGAGCTACAGAACGGGATGGTTTACCCTGTGCATGTTTATGCAATTTAGGATAGGTTCTGCCTATTTAGCTCTTGGGAAGAAGAGCTTAACTAGTGTTTTATGGGGGGATGTCATCGTGAGTGAAATCGCTCAAACACCAAAGCCACCTTATTATGCAGTGATTTTCACATCTGAACGCACTGATGGGGATCTTGGGTATGCAGAAATGGCAGAGGAAATGGTAAATCTCGCTATTGTTCAGCCTGGATTCTTGGGTATAGAAGGTGCCCGTGAGCGTGTCGGTATTACAGTATCTTATTGGGATTCACTTGAAGCTATTCAAAACTGGAAACAGAATGAACGGCATTTGATCGCCCAAAAACTTGGAAAATCTGATTGGTATTTAAGGTACAAAACCAGAGTCACTAAAGTTGAACGGGACTATGGGTTCGAAAAGGATTGATTCTGACGATAACCCGATTGGTTCTTATGCATGTATCGGGGGCGAGTACGCAGTGCGCCCGAAAGGGCTAGTGTGATTATACACAAGGGTTGAATGGTATGTTCTTTTAGTTTAAGTAAAAATTTTACATAATACACGTACTGAAAAGTGGTGATGATGTTGGAACTCATGCGTACTATTCGGCTGAAACTCGTGGTTTCTCCAGAGCAAGCAGAAGATTTGCGACTTACCTTGCAAGATACTTGGACGATTAGTTCATCACACATCAAATAAAACAGCCCTCCAATTGTCCTTATCTAGTACTCCCATGCCTGCAACAGATCGTGGGGAAACACTGCTTCCAAATTGGACATGATTCCATAACTTGAATGTTCAGCGGACACACAAGTAAAACTTGTTCAACATCAATGGCGTACCAATTGGCACGCCGTTTTTAATGTCATTCGCTTGTTCTTTGCGACATTTGCAGTTTGAAGGAACTGTCAATCACCGCACCTCCTAGACACTCGTTGCCTTGATAAAAGACCACTGATTGTCCAGGTGTGATGGCTCGCTGCGGTTTCGTGAATTGAACGGTGCATGTGTTATTTTCGCTAATCACAACTTGTACTTCTTGATCAGGTTGACGATAGCGAAACTTCGCCGTGCATGAAAGCTTCTCCCCGACAGTTTTTATCCTGTCATCCGTGAAATGAAGCTCTGATGCCCGTAATCCATCGCTATACAACAGGTCATTCGCGATGCCTTGCGCTACGTAAAGTATATTGTGATCCAGATCTTTATCGATGACAAACCAAGGTTCACCTGTACCGGAACCGCCGATGCGCAATCCATGTCGTTGCCCGATCGTATAATACATCAGACCATCATGTTGCCCCTTAATTTCTCCGTTCACTGTTTTGATGTCGCCAGGTTGCGCAGGCAAGTACGATTGCAAAAACTGTTTGAAGTTGCGTTCGCCGATAAAGCAGATGCCTGTACTATCCTTTTTCCTCGCTGTGGCTAAAGATAAGCGTGCGGCGATTGCACGAACCTCACTTTTTTGTAAAGAACCGAGCGGGAACAATGTTTTGGCTAACGCCTCTTGACCCAATAGATGCAAAAAGTACGTTTGATCCTTAGTAGAGTCGGCGGCACGAGTCAATTGGTACGTGTCTCCCTCTTGGGCGATATTGGCATAGTGCCCTGTTGCAAGATAGTCGGCACCGAGTGCAAGGGCACGATCGAGTAATTCTTTGAATTTAATCTCACGGTTACATAAGACGTCTGGATTCGGTGTGCGGCCCTTTTGGTATTCCTCTAAAAAATAATGGAAAACGCGGTTCATGTATTGTTTTTCAAAATTGACGCTGTAATACGGAATATCCAATTGTTCACACACGCGGCGTACGTCATCGAAGTCGTCTTCAGCCGTACAATGGCCAAGTTCATCAACTTCATCCCAATTTTTCATAAAAACACCGATCACGTCATAGCCCTGTTCTTTCAACATCCAAGCGGTCACCGAAGAATCTACTCCGCCTGACATGCCGACGACAACGCGTGTGTCTTGAGGTTTTTTGGTTGTCATCGCTGTACCACCTTTCTATGTTACACTATAACCAAATGCTCATTTTAACAAGGGCACAAGTTCGGGTAAAGGGGTATTGGTCTTGGATTTGTGGCGTTTCACGGTATCCACCACGTCAGAAGCGAGTGACGCTGTTTCCGCGGTTCTTGACGATCTTGTAGTACATGCTATCGAGATTGAAGATGTGCGAGATATGGAGGCACGGTTGACTACGCCTTTTGGTGAGTGGCTTGATGAGACCAGCACAACGATTCCGCCTGAAGGTGCGTTTGTGCATGCTTACGTTAAGGCAGATGCTAATGATGAGGTGCAGGCCGCTGTTTGGCAGGAAAAAATCGAAGCGGCTCTTGTTGCTGTAAAGACTTCTGGGTTACTGGTAGGCAGTCTGGCTATTTGGCATACGTTTATAGCAGAGGATAGTTATTTGCACGCGTGGCGTGATTATTATCATACAATTGAGGTGACAGACAGCCTTGCCATCGTACCTGCTTGGGAGATTGATTCATGGCAAGGTAAGGAAGGACAATGTGCGATCATCATGGAACCAGGTCTAGCTTTTGGCACAGGTACTCATGAAACCACGTTGCTCTGCATGCGGGCATTAGAATCCTGTGTCACAAAATCAGCGTCGGTTCTTGATGTTGGAACAGGGACTGGTGTGCTTGCTATTGCGGCAGCGGAATTTGGTGCACAAGATGTTTTGGCTTTGGATTTGGATCCGCTTGCCGTTGATGTTGCGAAAGAAAATTGCCAAATAAACCATGTGGATGACATAGTTATGGTGATGCAATCTGATCTTCTTAGCGCTGTTCCGTCACAAACTAGGTTTGATGTGGTTACAGCCAATCTGCTGCTTGATATCGTAAAAAAATTGTTGCCGGATATCACGTCGGTCTTAAAACAAGGCGGGTGTCTGATTGCATCGGGTATCGTTGCTTCACAGGCACAAGAAGCCATGCAAGCGATGTCCGAGCACGGTTTTTCTGACATACAAGTGTGGCAGGACCATGACTGGGTGGCCCTTATCGGCCGCGTAAAGGAGTAACCTATATGCAACGCTACTTTGTAAAAGATACGTGGCTTTGCGCAGGTCAAAAGATAACGATCGTCGGAGAAGATTTTCACCATATCGTTCGCGTTATGCGCATGAAGCCCATGCAATCCATTCAAATTGTGGCTAATGGTCAGGTGTGGCACGCACAGATCTCGGCGATTGGCAAAGATGCAGTTGAAGCCTGTGCGCTTGAATTGATCGACAAGAATGCGGAACCACCGATCGCGATTACCCTTTTACAAGGTTTGCCAAAAGGTGAGAAGATTGACGGGATCATTCGCCAAGCATGTGAAGTGGGCGTAACCCACCTTGCCATTTTTTCTGCTTTGCGTTCGGTGGGGAGCGTGCCGTGGGACAAACGTGAGCAACGTTTGACACGTTGGCGAAAGATGGCCAAAGAGTCTGCTGAACAGGCGCAACGCAGCATAATTCCGGAAGTGTCGTATGCTGATTCGCTTGAAGATGCGCTATCCAATCTCGCACAAGAGAAGGTAATTCTTGTGCCTTATGAAGCCCAAGACCAAGACTTAGAGACGCTCAAGGAAGTTGTTGACAAGGTGAGAAACAACGTCTCCTCCATCGCGATCATTATCGGTCCTGAAGGTGGTTTTGATCAGCGCGAGATTGCGTTAGTGACGAAGTATGGGGCTCACTTGTTAACCCTTGGGCCGCGAATTATGCGTACAGAAACTGCAGGCATTGTCACAGCAGCCATCGTTTTACATGATCTTTTTGGATGAAAGGAAGTACAGCCTTGCGTACAGTAGCTTTTCACACATTAGGATGTAAAGTGAACCAGTATGATACGGAAGCCATCTGGCAGTTATTTCAGGCAAATGGGTACACACAGGTTGATTTTGAAGCACAGGCAGACGTGTATGTGATTAACACGTGCACAGTCACACACGAAGGGGATCGTAAATCCCGTCAAATGATTCGTCGCGCGACGCGCAACAATCCGGAGTCAGTCGTTGTTGTGACTGGTTGTTATGCGCAGATGGCGCCAGGGGAAGTACTCTCCATTGCGGGCGTTGATTTAGTTGTCGGCAATCAATATCGGGCACAGATGGTCGATATGGTGGAGAAGGTACGCTTGGAACGGATGCCTTACAATGCGGTGTCGAACATTTTGACGCAAAAGGAATTTGAAGATCTAGATGTACCGGTTTTCATGGATAGAACAAGAGCATCCCTAAAAATCGAAGATGGATGCAATCATTTTTGCACGTTTTGCATCATTCCTTACGCTAGGGGCCTTGTGCGAAGTCGCAAGCCTGAAAGTGTGTTGTTTCAGGCACGTCGTCTAGCTGATGCAGGGTACCAGGAGATTGTTTTGACGGGTATCCACACAGGCGGTTACGGTGAAGATCTTGAAGGGTATACGTTGGCGGACTTGCTTTGCGATATGGAGAATATCGATAACCTTTTGCGCATCCGCATCTCTTCTATAGAAGCGTCGGAAATCTCTGATGATCTGTTGCTCGCACTCTCAAGATCGAAGAAAGTGTGCAGACATTTGCACATTCCACTCCAAGCAGGCCACAGTGAGGTATTGCGACGTATGAACCGCCACTACACGATCGAGGAGTATGCTAAAACGCTTCAAAAGGTTCGGCAGGCATTGCCCGAAGTGGCGATTACAAGTGACATCATTGTCGGATTTCCGGGTGAAACCGATGAGTTTTTTGAAACGACCGTGCAATTTGTTCGTGCACAGCAGTTTGCTGATTTGCATGTATTTCCCTATTCGATACGAAAAGGTACGCCGGCAGCCAAATTTACAGATCAAATTCCTGAGGATGTCAAGCACCAACGTGTTTCGCGCATGATCGCTTTAGCTGATGAATTGTCCTTGGCCTATGCAAAAAAATGGGTAGCTCGTCCATTAGCTGTGATTGCGGAAGAAGTCATCGATATTGATCATGTGCAGCATGTGGCCGGACATGCGGACAACTACTTGAAAGTCGCGTTTCCTGACGATGAGACGTTGCTTGGACAGGTGTGTACCATTCAAATTATGCATCCTGATAAAGAACTTTGTCTGGGTGCGATGCAAAAAACGGCCTATGCCATGTGATAGATCGATGGTGTTTTAGGGGGGAATAAGATGTCAGAATCGGTTGCCGTCGCAGGAGGATTGGTTTTTTCCCTAACGGACGATGGAAAGCCTGAAGTTTTGGTTATTGATGATTCCTTTGGTCGCGTGACATTGCCGAAAGGTCATGTCGAAAAAGGGGAACTCGTCGAAGAGACGGCGCTTCGCGAAATTTATGAGGAGACCGGAATGGAAGGTCGAATACTATGCCCTATTTCGCGTGTTTCTTACGCTTTTACAAGTCGTGAGGGGGTTTCCGGCACTAAGGATGCCTTTTATTATCTCGTTCAGGCAACAGGGGGTCACGTGAGAGCCCAACTTGAAGAGGTTCAGGGGGCCCGTTTTGTGCCCGCAAGTGAGGTGACTCGCCTTATTTCACGTGAAGGATACCCCAATAACGTGGATGTGTTTGCAAGAGGTTTGCGTCTGATCGATGAATGGATGCATTATCGCCTGATACGTCCTGACATCTTGACCTTATCGTTACTATCAGCCAGTACGACGCAACGAGATGTTCAAACGTTGTGCAGGCAAGCTAGACAGTATCAAGTAGGCAGCGTATGCGTTCACCCATTATACGTAGCGATAGCCAAAGATGCTCTCCAAGGCTCTTTAACTAAGGTTTGTGCTGCCATCGGCTATCCGACGGGTGCGCTGCCTAGCTCATCGAAGGTAGCACAGGCGTTGCTGGCCATTGAAGATGGTGCGACAGAAATCGATATTGTGGTGTCTATCGGGCAATTGCGCGAAGACAACTTTCATGCTGTTGAACACGAGATGGCAGCAATCATGGAAAATATACAAGATAAAGCCAACGTCAAAGTAACACTTGAGACTGGACTTTTGTCAGAAAGGCAGTTACAAGAAGGAGCACAGATTGCACAACAAGTAGGAGTTCAAGTGATTAATACGTCAACCGGCTTTGTGCAACCGTATGCCAGTGTTGAAACGGTCACCTCCTTGAAAAAGGTGTTGCACGGTGCTGTAGGTATCCAGGTCATTGGTGATCACCTGCATAAAGAAAAAACACGTGCATTGCTTTTTGCGGGGGCTACGGGACTGGTTACACAGGGGTCTTTGCGAATCTTGCACGGGGATGCCTCTATTGCTTTTTAAGACAATGGTCTTTTTTCCGGCATGAGGTGTTCAAGCATGGTGGCGATCAATCTGGTAAATGGCAAGGCAGCCAGTGATGAAATCACATTGAACAGAATGTGTGCGATAGCTACCTGATGGCCTGTGTCTTGAGACAATGATTCGACAAGGTGCGTAAAAGGGACTAAGAAGAGCATAAAGGCGACGGCGCCGATTACATTCAATAAAACGTGTGTGGCAGCTACTCGTTGTACAGGTTTGGTTCCACCGATGCTCGCAAGAACAGCCGTGATGCACGTGCCTACATTGTTGCCAAAAACAACAGCAATCGCGGCTATGATGGATAGCGCTCCACTTTTGGCAAGTGCCAGCGTCAGTGCGGTGCTTGCCGAACTGCTGGTGATAATCGCTGTAACGACAGTCCCGGCAAGCACACCAAGCCATGGATGATACGTAGCTTGTAACAGCAACTTTGTAATGGATGCGGAACTGATAACCGGCTGCATGGCTTGCCCGATAAGAGAAAACCCAACAAATAGTGTGCCAAATCCAACGATACTGATTCCGTAGCCGCGTAATTTTGGGAAAAGGAAGAGCAAGACGCCTAGTACAACGAACCATGGGCCGATGCGTTCGATACCAAGGCTCAAAAGACCGACCGTCATGGTGCTGCCGATATTCGTTCCAAGAATAATGGCGATGGTTTCACTAAAACGAAGAATACCTGCAGAGACTAGACCCATAGATAGCACAGTAACGGCAGCGCTTGATTGCATAAAAAGCGTGGCTACAATACCTGTCAACAAACCGCGGATGGGTGTTTTTACGAGTGTTGCGATAAAAAATTCCATGCGCTTGGACGATAGTTTGATTAGTCCGGATCGTAGCGTGAAAAGGCCAAGTAAAAAGACGCTTAATCCGCCAACCAATTTGGCGAAGATAAGAAATGATGGTGAGGCACTCATAAGACAGTCTCCTTATCGTTTCTTACATACGTATGCGGACAACCCCCAATTCAGAAAGGATTTGAAGATCATAAAAGAGATCAGGTTGATGAGAAACCGCAAGAAACGTCTTGAAGCAGGTCACCCTTGGATCTATCGTTCAGAGATTGAAACTGTGCAAGGAGAACCTCAAACAGGGGACGTCGTCAAAATCAAGAACCATCAGGGGCATGTATTAGGGCAGGGGTTTTATCATGAGGCATCGCAAATTGCCGTACGCATCGCCAGCTATGACGCTTTGGAAAAGGTCGATGCGAAGTGGTTTCGCTCTCGTGTAGCAATGGCTTTTGCGTACCGTAAAAGATTCTTGAAGGACACGAGTGCTTGTCGTGCGGTCTATGGTGAGGCGGATGGTTTGCCTGGACTCATTGTGGACAAATATAATGATGTTGCTGTCGTGCAAATTTTAAGTAGTGCGATGGATCAGCGACGTGACTGGATAGTGGCGACAATTCGGGATGTCCTTGGGGTGAAAGGCATCTACGAACGTAGCGATGCTCCGACAAGACTACGCGAGGGACTTTCTGAACAGGTGGGTTGCCTGTGGGGAACGTGTGATGAAACGGTCACGATTCTTGAAAATGGACTGCGCTTTGAAGTCGACATTGTCCATGGTCAGAAAACGGGACACTTTTTCGATCAAAGGGATAATCGCATGGCGATCGCTCCTTTAGTTCGTTTTGCATCCGATGAAAAACCGCGTCCTGATCAACGCTTTGATCCCGACGAGGCTCCCTTAAAGCGGACGCACAGTGCAACAGACGGTAGAATTGGTGCGCGAGTGCTTGATTGTTTTTCGCATACGGGCGGATTTGGAATCCATGCTGCTCATTTTGGTGCAGGCAAGGTCATTATGGTTGACCAAAGTGAAGTGGCTATCGAAGCCGCACGGCGCAATGCGATGTTAAATGATCTTCAAAATGGTTGTGAGTTTGTCGTCGCCAACGTGTTTGATCTCTTACGTGAGTACGAGAAAGCGGGAACGTTATTCGATGTAGTGATTTTGGATCCACCTGCTTTCGCAAAAAATCGCGCTAGTATAGATAATGCCTTGCGAGGTTATCGCGATATCAATTTGCGGGCTCTTCGTATCATCAAAGATAACGGGTTTCTCGTTACGGCCTCCTGTTCCTCCCATGTTACGCAGGAGATGTGGAGAGAGACGATCGCTGAGGCTGCCATGGACGCACATAAAGTGTTGCGATTGGTCGAATATCGTAGTGCAGCAAAAGACCATCCCCAATTGATCGGGATGGCCGAAAATGATTACTTAAAGTTTGCCATGTATCAAGTGCAATCACGCTCAATGGCAGGTTCATCATCACATACGAAATAGCGCAGAGCCCCAGATAAGTCCACCTGCAAAGGCGGTGAATACGACGAGGTCACCGTCATGGATCTTGCCTAAGCGCCACCACTTGTCTAACGCAATTGCCATAGCAGCAGCCGATGTATTGCCGTATTCTTCGAGGCATAGCGCGGTTTTGTCGGACGAAATGCCGACACGTTCGCCGATCGCTTCAATGATGCGCAAGTTAGCCTGATGGGGCACAAGCAGATCGACAGCGGCTGCGTCGATGTGCTGTCTTTTCAAGACTCGCTTAATGCTGTCAGTCATACCATTGACCGCAGCTTTGAACATGGCCCGGCCATCCTGCCAGATGTAGGGGGTGACAT
>DAHWJX010000105.1:0-3998 GCA_027343965.1 Caryophanales bacterium
AAATTTCTTGGTGAAAATCAATGCGAACATTGGCAATTCTGCGGTATCTTCCTCCATTAATGAAGAAGTGGAGAAAATGACATGGGCAACCCAATGGGGTGCTGATACCATTATGGATCTATCGACGGGCAAACATATTCACACGACGAGAGAGTGGATTATAAGGAATTCTCCGGTCCCAGTAGGAACTGTCCCCATTTATCAGGCACTTGAGAAGGTTGACGGTGATGCACAAGCCCTTACATGGGAGATTTATAGAGATACTTTGATTGAGCAAGCTGAGCAGGGAGTTGATTATTTTACAATTCATGCAGGTGTTCTGTTGCGCTATGTCCCACTTACCGCCAAGAGAATGACGGGAATCGTGTCGCGCGGAGGATCTATCATGGCTGCTTGGTGTCTAGCACATCATCAAGAAAATTTCCTCTATTCGCATTTTGAAGAAATATGTGAGATTATGAAAACCTATGATATTGCATTTTCTCTTGGCGATGGGTTGCGTCCCGGTTCTATTGCGGATGCTAATGATGAGGCTCAATTTGCAGAACTTGAAACGCTAGGTGAATTGACACAAATTGCGTGGAAACACGATGTGCAAGTGATGATTGAAGGACCAGGGCACGTCCCGATGCATAAGATCAAAGAAAACATGGAACGTCAGTTAGAAGTATGCAACGAGGCGCCTTTTTACACGTTGGGTCCTTTGACAACAGACATTGCTCCCGGCTATGATCATATTACGTCAGCGATCGGAGCTGCCATGATCGGTTGGTTTGGAACTGCCATGCTGTGTTATGTTACGCCGAAAGAACATTTGGGTTTGCCCAATAAAGACGATGTGCGTGAAGGTGTCGTTACCTATAAGATTGCCGCTCATGCAGCAGATTTGGCGAAAGGACATCCTGGTGCCCAAAAGCGAGACGACGCTCTTTCCAAGGCGCGTTTTGAATTTCGCTGGACAGATCAGTTTAATCTGTCGCTAGATCCTCTGAGAGCTATGTCGTTTCACGACGAGACTCTGCCCGCTGAGCCTGCTAAAACTGCGCATTTTTGTTCAATGTGTGGGCCGAAGTTTTGTAGTATGAAGATTACTCAGGACATTCGTGAATATGCTGAAATCCATGGATTGGATGAGGCGGGAGCTATGGCAGCAGGGATGACAGAAAAGGCGGAAGAGTTTCGCGAGACCGGTAATAAGATCTATCGCTAGAACGGGAAAGACGATACAAAATTGCATAGTAGGGAAATGGTGTTCACCAAGTGTCATGGTGAACTTAAAAGGGAAACCGGTGAAAGTCCGGTGCGGTCCCGCCACTGTAAGGGTGAGCTTTGATTGATTACCACTGAGCGTTTGCTTGGGAAGGCAATCGATAGCTGTGACCCCGAGCCAGGAGACCTGCCTTTTCTCTGAACACCTATGAGGGGTAACCATACGTGAGGTTTTACTGCGTGTGGGCTACTTTCTGCAACCTACGGTAGATAGGGAGGTGTTTGTGGGCGACTTCTGTCGTGTGCAAGCACTCTTTTATTATAAAGAGTGCTTTTTTCATGAAATGCCCTCAAACGTCCCTCCTACGAAAATTCATTGGAGGGTATACATGAAAGAGATTACGTTGTTTATTGGTCATGGCAGTCGAGATGCCGACGGAAATCAGGAATTCTTAGATTTTATCGAAGAAATTCGTCGGCAGAAGCCTAAAGAGCATTTTGAAGCATGTTTCCTCGAGTTAACGACACCTACGATTCGTGATGGCTTTGCTGCGTGCGTACAGCAAGATGTACAGCGCATTATCGTCATACCCGTTATTCTTCTTGCAGCCTCACACGTCAAACTCGAAATTCCCGACTTTATAGATGAAGCTCGTCGACAATATCCACATTTGGAAATTGTGTATGGTCGAAATATTGGCCTTCATGAACAAATGATTGATTTATTAGAAGATCGTTTTTACGAACGAACAAGCAGTTTTGCATCCGATGACATCAGGCAAACGTCGATCGTACTTATGGGACGAGGTAGTAGTGATCCTGACGCAAACGGGGATCTATACAAGATTGCCCGTCTTTTATGGGAGCGTACCGGTGTATTAACGGTAGAAGTGTGTTTCACCGGAATTACGTTCCCACGCTTGCCAGAAGGTATTCATCGAGCGCTCTCATGGGGTACAAAGCGCATCGTAGTTGTACCTTATTTTCTGTTTACTGGTGTACTTATTAAACGTATGCAAGGTATTTTACAAGAACTACAGGTAGAGAATCCAACTATCCCGATGTTGATGGCGCCGTATTTTGGCGAACACAACAGACTTGTGGATATTGTGCTGGACCGGCGTGAGGAAGCGCAACGTGGTCAGGCATTTATGAACTGTGATTTATGTAAATATCGCAAAATGCGAACGTATGAAGAGGAGGAGATGCGATGACTGGGTGTGTTTACCTTATTGGAGCGGGTCCCGGCGATCCTGGCTTATTGACTTTGAAGGCTAAACGTTATTTGGAACAGTCAGATGTTGTTATTTACGATCGATTGGTAACAAAAGAAATTTTAGCTTTTGTTTCGAGTCAGGCTGAACAAATTTACGTTGGAAAGGAGACGAATCAGCATACCGTTGCACAAGAAGAGATTAATGCTTTATTGATTGAGAAGGCATTATCTGGGCATATCGTCTCACGACTAAAAGGGGGAGATCCATTCGTATTTGGTCGTGGAAGTGAGGAAGCTCTGGCTTTGGTAGCGAAAGAAATTCCATTTGAAGTTGTACCTGGCATCAGTTCAGCTATAGCTGTACCCGCTTATGCTGGTATACCACTAACACACAGAACACTAGCTTCTGGATTTCATGTGATCACTGGACACGAATGTCTTCGTTCTTCCGAAATTCCATGGGAAACCGTAGCTCTTTCAAGTCAGACTTTAGTCATTTTGATGGGTATTGGCCATTTACAAAAAATCGTCGAAAAATTGGTCTTCCATGGGCGAAGCCCTGACACGCCCGTTGCTATTATCCGCTGGGGAACAACTTCTAAGCAAGAAGTGATTGTTGGAACTCTACTAACTATCGTTGCTAAGGCTGAAAAGTCTCGAGTAAAACCACCGGCGGTGATCGTCGTCGGGGATGTAGTTACGCTGCGCGACACACTGCGATGGTTTGAACCTTTGCTGGAAACATCACGGTAATATAGAAAGGAAGGGTATATGTGGAAGGTAAAATTTTGATCGTTGGTTTTGGACCAGGGAATTTAGAGCAGATTACGATACAAGCACGCGAAGCTATTCAAGAGAGTCAAATCATCATTGGGTATAACACATATGTTGATTTAATTAAACATTTGTTAACGAAACAGGAGATTGTTCGTACTGGCATGACGGAGGAAGTCAGTAGGGCGCAAAAGGCGGTGGATCTTGCTGTCGAAGGACATGTGGTTGCAGTCATCGCTAGTGCTGATGCAGGAGTCTATGGCATGGCTGGCTTGATTTACGAAGTGTTGGTTGAACGTGGTTGGCACAATGGAGAGAATCCCCGGGTCGAAGTAATACCTGGCATTTCCGCTATTCATTCCTGCGCCGCTCTCTTAGGTGCACCGATCATGCATGATGCTTGCACGATCAGTTTGTCCGATCATCTAACCCCGTGGGTTGTGATTGAGAAGCGGATAGAAGCGGCCGCATCGGCTGATTTTGTCATTGCACTCTACAATCCCAAAAGTGGAAGGCGTACTCAGCAAATTGAGGAGACACAAAAAATTCTCTTGAAGTACCGTGATCCACTAACACCTGTGGGACTTGTGAAAAGTGCTTATAGGGACAGGCAGCAAGTCGTACGAACGACATTGGCAGATATGCTCAATCATGACATCGGCATGTTGACGACTGTTATCATCGGGAATTCTTCAACGTTCTATCACGATGATTTGATGATTACGCCTCGCGGATATCAACACAAATATGCACTCGATAGCGTCGATCAAAGATTGAGCCCAGGGGAACGGCTCAGGCC
>DAHWJX010000110.1:0-18702 GCA_027343965.1 Caryophanales bacterium
AGATCTATATACGCTCTCTCCAGAACAATTGAGAACTCTTCGATGGGAAAAACTATCGGTTGTATTACAAGGTGGCATGAATGCTTTTAATCCTGTTTTGAAAATTAAACAGCAATTTGTTGATGTCATGCGTGCGCATTCAAATCAAAGTACAACATCCATGATAGACAGGATTGCAGAATTATTATCGGCTGTTCAACTTGATCCTAGGATTATGGACTCTTATCCCCACGAGTTATCAGGGGGGATGAAACAACGAACTGCCATTGCATTATCGTTAGTTTTACATCCAAGTTTGGTTATTCTCGACGAACCTACAACTGCACTGGATGTTGTGGTTCAACGATCAATTATTAATATGTTAAGTGAGTTGCAGAGGCTACAAAAGTTTTCTGTCCTTTTTATCAGTCACGACCTGGGACTTGTACTTGAGGTTGCTAATCGAGTCATGGTTATGTATTCAGGACAGATCGTGGAGGATATGCCTGCTTCTGTAATTATGGATGATGCTCAACACCCATATACTAAGGCATTACTCGGGTGTTATGTAAACCCACATGCAGAGAATGTATCATTGAAAGGGATCCCAGGAACGCCTCCAGATTTACGGGGTGGTATTCAAGGATGTCCGTTTGCACCAAGATGTAGCTTTGTAATAGATGTCTGTCTTACGAAGACACCACAACTGGAAAAAGGTGAAAACGGACTTGTGGCTTGTCACTTGTATATGCCGAATGAGGTGACTGCAAAATGAGTATGAAGCAAATGAATTCAAAAATAGCCAGTCAGAACACTGAAAAACCAATTCTTGAACTTAAAGATATAACCAAAATTTTTAGTAATCGGGGTCATTCCACTACAGCAGCTCAAAATGTAAATTTTAAGGTTGAGCCAGGCAAAATTGTTGCACTGGTCGGTGAAAGTGGTAGTGGAAAGAGTACGTTAGCAAAGCTTATCACCGGAATTGAACGTCCAACGAGTGGTAGCATTAGTTTTGGTAAATGGGCAGTGGATTCATTAAAGTCCAAGCAATTACGGAAATATCGAAAACATGTACAGATGATATTTCAGGATCCATTTGCGTCTCTGAATCCACATAATACCGTGCTATATACTATAGTGCGGCCCTTACGAAAGCATTTGGGCATGAGTAAACAGGATGCGAGAAATCGAGCTATTCATATCATGGAAACCGTTAGGTTAACTCCGGTAGATCAATTCATGGATAAAAAGCCGCATCAGATGTCGGGTGGGCAACGGCAACGTTTGGTGATTGCGCGTGCAATTGCATGCGAACCAGATCTTGTGGTTGCTGATGAGCCAGTTTCCATGTTGGATGTTTCCATTCGAGCGGATGTTCTTTACCTTATTGATGAACTACGACGTACTCAAAACATGTCAGTAATCTATATTACGCACGATATGTTGAGTGCCCGAGTGCTAGCAGATGAAGTAGTTGTCTTGTATCGTGGTCATGTAGTAGAGCAGGGCCGTTCCGATGAGGTTATAAAGAATCCGGCGCATCCCTATACGCAATTATTGTTTTCATCAATTCCTAATCCCTACCGTCATCAGAATATAGAGCAAGTTGATTCTAGTCAGAAATTTGCTGAATTTGACGTACCAATGGAGATTAGATTAATACAAGACAGGGCAAGTAATTCTGGATGCCCTTTTGCATCTCGATGCCCATTTGTTATGGATAAATGTCTGCAATCTGTACCACCGTTAACAGGGAATCCGGATCATTTGACGGCTTGCTATCGCTAATCTTCTTGGAAGTCCTTTATGATTTTTAGCTTTCTATCTAATCGTATTTACAAAGTGTAAAGGAATTGATCAACGATGGATGAGATGTATAAGATGGTTCACTATGAAAATAAGCATTTTCAAATTCAAGATAGAAGGACATTTTTATATGGAGCCGAGTGTCATTACTTTCGGATTGATCCGAAAGATTGGTCGGATCGTTTGTCGAAAATTAAGCAAGCAGGGTTTAATTTAGTCAGCACCTATGTCCCTTGGCTGTGGCATGAGCCTCAAGAAGGCCATTTTGACTTTGTTGGGAATTCACATCCTCGACGTAATCTTGTTGCATTTCTTGACCTTTGTATGTCCTTTGATTTGTATTGCATCGTGCGCCCTGGTCCGTATGTCATGTCGGAATTGAAAAATGAGGGCATCCCAGAATGGCTTCTTAATTCCTATCCAGAAGTGATTGCGACGACTGAAACTGGAGCGCTTCATCCAACACGTGTTATATCGTACCTTCATCCTACTTATTTGAATCTAGTTGAAAAATGGTATAAAGAAGTCTGTTTTCACGTAAGGCCGAGACTTATAACTCACGGTGGATCCATTATCATGTTTCAACTTGATAATGAGATTGGCATGTTACACTGGGTAACCAATACCGCTGATTACAATAAGGATAGTTTACAACGTTATGAACAATTTCGTGATAAAGTATCACCCGCCAAATCTAATACTGCACTTGAATTCCATTGGTCATGGGTTGAATTTGCTCGGTATTACTATGCGGAATACGTCAGAACTTTAAAAAAAATGGCTGAAGCTAATGGGATTGATGTGCCATTCATTCTCAATGTGCATGGGTTTAAGGACTTTTCCGTTTATAGTCGGGGGGTCGATTACCCTATTGGGTTATCGCAACTTCAAGAGGCAGCTCGTATAGAAGATGTAGTATTAGCTGGTGATTTTTACCCTGGGAAAATTGACTATGATAACTTTCATGATCTTCTTATAAATTCGGCGCTGACCGAAGCTATGGGAAAATCCAACCAACCTCTATTCTCTGCGGAGTTTCAGTCTGGTCGCCTTGCAGACCGACCGCGTATATATTCGAATGATGTGGATTTAATTACGCGTCTTTGCGTGGCAAGTGGTATGAATGCATTAAATTACTATATGTACTGTGGTGGAGATAATGTGGAGGGAATAGGGCTTTTTGGACGTCGCCACGAATGGCAGGCACCCATTGCATCGAATGGTGATTTGCGTCCATCCTATCAGGTTACCTATCATCTAGGCCAGTTGTTTAACACTTTTGGTGAATTTCTATGTGACGCTCCAAAAAACGTAGATACTCACATTGGATTTTATCCATTCTATTACGCAACGGAGACGGTAAACCGGAACGATGAAATGGTTCAACGGGTAATTTCCGAAATTGCAGAGCAACGTGAGTATTTTCATTTTGATGGTATTTGGCGGTTGTTATCTGCAGCTAATATTTCCTATGCTGGGGTAGATATATCGACTGCTGAATTAGATGTAGTAAAGTATCCGACACTCTGGGTCTGCACTACGAAATATATGGATAAAGTTACCCAAGAAAAGTTGGCGCAATATCTGCACAACGGAGGGAAATTATTCATTGGACCGCAAATTCCCATATTTGATTTATATGGCGAGCCATGCAATATATTGGCGCATGTTTGTGGTGTAAATATTATTTCTGAGCATGCGGGGTTTCAACGGGTGTCGGTTCTTGACGTTGACTCTGTGTTTTGTCGACAGTATTCGGTACTTGGGTTACCAGATAACGCAATGATCGTTGCAAAAACTGAAGATGGTATGGCGACTAGTGCTTATCTTCGGGAGGTTGGCAACGGTCAAGTTCTGGTACTAGGTATTGGATTGACTCATGAGTATCAATATCAGTTGGAGGTCATTCATCGTCTATCTCGTCTGATGGGTATTATTCCGCGACTGTCTGTAAGTGACGAAAATGTGATAGTTGGGGAGCGTTCGGCTGAAGTTGGATCATTAATTTCGGTCATTAATGTAGATGACATGTCACGGACGATAAAAATTATGCGTGATGGGGTTTCTGCGTTTGGAGAAAACACAATTAATGTTGGACCGCGTACGGGGAAACTATTACCAGTTCAGTATTTGATTGCTGAAGGTATTATGTTTTGTTATAGCACAGTTGAAGTAGTGCAGATAAAAAGTACGGATATAGCTATTAATGTCGATGTGATAGTTCCTGCAGGTGACAACGGTATACTATGTTGGCATTTCAATGCCGAATTTCAGATTCGGTCGCTGCACGGTGCTGAGATTAAATTGGAGAGTCTTAATGGTGACACGCTAATCTATCTCCCTGAGGACACTATCGAACGAAGAGTATCGTTGCAAATTGATTTAAGTAGTACTGCCAGTGGTGTTCTGAAATAATATGGCTTAATAATTTGATTCTTGCAAATATGTCGCCGTCGAATCCTATCAAAAAAATGGGATTTATTGTAAAATAGTTTAGGTTACCAGTCCCAGCGCAGCGCGTAAGGTTTTTTCGGAAGGTAGAGTTAATCAGCAGGATTTTTGTCGAAACATAGAGACAACGCCACCATCGTCGAACTAGGCTCAAGTGGCGTTGTCATCCTTTATGTGGTGGTCAAACGTGTTGTCGATGAGCCGCTTCTTGGCGCTTGTGATGCGGTAGTGAGTGTAGATCGTGGGATGAACTTTCTTGCCGTTGCTACCAATCAAAATGACAAGACGATGTTTTATGACGGACGTTAACCATCAAGTTGCTAATGAAATCATTGCCTTTGCCAAACAGTCGGGAAGTCACCATGCATCGTCTTAGAAGATTTGACGAACATCAATTTGAACGCTGCGGTGCGGCTAAAAGATCGCTATTGGTGATTTTCATGGGCGTTTGTACAGCTAAGTACACCAGTCAAAGGTGCCCGAAATGTGGACATACAAAGCGTGCCAATCGAGACAAGAACAATCATCGTTTTACCTGCAAAACGTGTCATTATCAGCTGAATGATGATTTGGTTGGAGCAAGAAATATTCGTGACTGTGGCATAGAAAAACGTCACCAGATCGAGATAACAGAAGCATGACTCCTGTTGTAAGGCTGTGTGTCAGCCAGCCTAATGTCGCGATTGTGATTAGCAGAAGCTAACGTAACGTTGGAGGCGCAAGCCGTTTATCACTAGGTCAGTGGCAAGCCACCGCTTCTAAGCAAAGCATAAGCGATGGTAGTTGACTCGATCTTTGCAATAATATTGGAACTTTACGACAATCATCATGCTTGGACTATTGAGTCACCGTGAACTGACCCCATGCTCCTTTGAACATGGCACTCATCGAATGATCAACAAAGGAATAGCTACCCACCTTATCAAATAAGAGATGGATCAACGCACCATCACCTGGTGCGATGGTGTAGGTTTGTACGTCATACAAATTATTGCTGGGATCACCGGAAGCCTGCACGTCACGCAAGATCGTACCAACTACGTGAAATGCAGTAAAATCATTCGGACCTGCATTGACAACGGCGATGGTCAAAGGTTGATTCACTTTTGCAGTCAAGGGAGTATGGAAATACCGTTTTGCTTCCCCATTGAATACAATGTAGTTTGGTGGGTCGTTCAAAACGGCATTAAGACTGAGAGGCTGGTAAAACTCGCTTTGGACAAGCGTATAAGTTGGAGGCTTTTGTCCTTTAGCAGTGACTATCACGGCTCCATACATACCTTGGGCGATATGCAAAGCCATAGGCATACTCGCACAATGGTACATAAATACACCCGGCAGTGATGCGTCAAACTGAATCGTCTTGGAGTGCCCTGGTGCGACTTCTGTAAATGACTGATTCGGTGCTACTAAGGCTGCATGAAGGTCAATTGAATGAGACATGAAGGGGTCCAGATTACGCAAAGTGAGTTTCACATGATCACCCTGTCGTAAGTACAACACCGGTCCAGGTACTTTGCCATCAAATGTCCAAGCAGGGAATTGTACGCCAGGGGCAATCGTGACCATAGTTTCTTCCGTGTACATGGTAACATCGACGTTACTGCCGTGGCGCACAACTTTCATGGGTACAGGTTTTTGATCTAAATTTTTTAAAGAAGAGGAACCCATCTCAGCACGGTTTACTGGTATGGTCAAATCAGGAACGAGATAACCAATGACAAAACCAAACAGCAATAACATGATGGTTCGAAAAACTGGATTGCTCCTGGTCTGCTTACCATAAGACATAACTGCACCCCCCTAACAATAACTTATCATGTCTAAAGCGCTGTATTCGTGATACTTATCACAAAATTCAACATAGCTATCGGGCTATCTTATGATCCGGGCTACGTAAATTTTCATCGAGTATCTACTTGACATGATTGTGTCGAGTCAAGTAATCTATGAATAAATCTTTGGTTGATTTTTTTATAGGCTGTGTGGTTACGTGACCACATTTGAGAAATCGTATTGGGTGGTAAGTGCAGCGTTGTAGGTACATCTATTTTTTTGGTGGTAATGTATGCGCTTACAGAAATTGGAGCACCCATTGATGAGTGACAAAAGGCCTAGCAACCAAACGATAAAAGGGGAGGAAGATTGGGCATGAAGCAAATAAATAAAACGATGTCCGTGCTTGCCGTTACAGCTTTGAGTTTTTCAGGATTATTAGCTGGTGGTTCTAGCGTCTTTGCTGCTTCTGCAGCAGGTGCTCCGACCAAAGGACCTGTGACTTTAACCATCATGTCTTGGAATATTGCTGAAGCTACATTGCAAAAAGATGCGGAAATGTTCCATAAGTTGCACCCAAACGTTACGTTTAAGTATGTAACAGAAGCATCACCAACGTTCGCATATACAAAGTTGAATGCTGAGTTGGCTGCAGGATCTGGTTTGCCTGATATTATTTCCATAGAAACTTCCCATGCACAGTCGTTTCTTAGTAAATTTCCCAATTCATTCTTAAATGTTACCGATCAAGTGAAGTCGTTAAAGCCGCTCTTTGCTCAATCAAAGTGGTCAGCGCTAACCGCTACGAATGGGCAAGTGTATGGTATCCCTTGGGATATTGGTCCTACGATGATGTTCTATCGTCGTGATATGTTCAAAGAGGCAGGTATCAATCCTAATGGCATCAAGACATGGTCCCAATATATCGCAGCCGGTAAAAAACTCGTTAAGCATTTTCATGGCAAAGTAAAGATGACTGCCGTCAACTATGATGACGATGGTATCTTTAAGATGATGACCAACGAACAGGGATCGTTTTATTTCAATCCAAAAGGGCAGATTGCAGTCAACAATCCTGCGGGTCTGCGAGCTGTGAGTACAGAACAACAATTTGTGAAAACGGGTATTGCGATGCAGGTGCCGTCGGCGAACGGATGGAACGCTACCATTTCGGCGTTTACCAATAATCAGATTGCATCTGTTGCTATGGGAGTATGGTATGTGGGTACGATTGAAACATCTGCACCTAATCAGAAAGGCAAATGGGGTGTGTTTCCTTTACCTGCCTTTACGCCAAATGGATCTCATGCGGCTAATCTTGGAGGATCAAACGTAATGATTTCGGCAAATACCGCACATCCAAGAACCGCTCTTGAGTTTTCAAAGTTTGCGATGATTAATCAGGCTGCCTTAAATGTTTCAATGAGCTACGGGATTTTCCCATCCTACATCCCTTTCTTCAAGAGTCCAGCTTTTAAGAAAGGTCTGCCTTTCTTCGGAGGTCAAAATGTATTTGGTTATGCAGCAAGTATCGCCAATCGAATTAAACCAGAAAATCACACAAGTGATTTTGCAGCGAGTACCACCTATGTCGATAATGCGATTCAATCTGTACTGAATAACCAGATGTCAGTAAAAGTTGCTATGAATCAGGCGGCATCACAAATTGCTCATGAATCAGGACGGACGATTGCGAACTAAACAGTAATTGAAGATTTTATAATAGACCCTTGACAGTAGGTGTACTACCTATTGTCAAGGGCAAATAAGGTCGGAAAGGGGGACCACTTATGGCCATGCTGGAAGTTCCACGTTTGCATCCAAGGAGGCGAAATTCGCGCCGTCACAGTGTTCCTTATCTATTTGTGGCTCCGTTTGTCTTGGCTTTCAGTGTTTTTATGGTTTTTCCGATCCTCTATGCCCTGATCATTAGTTTTTCTAGGTGGCAAGGCGGAAACCTAACGTGGGCCGGTTTGTTTCAGTACTCCACCATTTTTTCCGATGGTCTATTTTGGCAAGGTTTAGTGAATAGCCTCATCATTCTTATGATCCAAGTACCGGTGATGCTGACACTTGCCGTGATGTTTGCTGCAATGCTGAATTCACCGCGTCTAAAATTTAAATCATTATTCCAATTGGGTTTCTTTTTACCAATTTTAATTGATACAACAGCCTATTCTTTGACATTTTCGTTTATTTTGGCTCAACATGGCCTCGTCAATCAATTATTAGGCTTACTTGGAATCTCCCCCATACCGTGGCTAACTTCGATGTTTTGGTCAAAAGTGGCGGTAATGATTGCGATGACATGGCATTGGACGGGGTATAATGTCGTCATTTTGCTTGGTGGATTGCAATCAATTCCACCTGAGTTATATGAAGCAGCAAAGGTAGACGGGGCGGGTCCGATTCGACAATGGTTTTCGATGACCATTCCGATGTTGCGCCCCTTGCTTGTTTTGGAATTCATCCTATCCACTATTGGCACACTGCAATTATTTACGGAACCGTATATTTTAACAGCGGGTGGACCAGATAATTCGAGTTTAACGCCAGTCTTATACTTGTATCAGGTGGGTTTTCAACAATTTCATTTTGGGTATGCATCAGCACTTGCGTATCTTTTAGCGATCATCATCGCCATCCTGTCGTTCTTTCAATTGCGGTACACGAGGGAGGGCTCCATCCTGTGAAAAGTTCGCGGTTTTATCTGAGCGATGTGTGGCTGCACGTCATTGTTTTTGTCGGATTTATCGCTTCCATATATCCCGTCTACTTGATGTTTGTGTCAGGTACGCAAAACAATCAACAAATTTTTGGCCTGACGCCTGATCTTCTACCCGGACATTCTTTATACGCAAATTACAAAGATTTGATGACTAATGCAGGATTTAACATTTATCAATCGGTGGGCAATAGTGTTATGATTTCGGTTATCTCCACCATCTTGGCCGTTTTTTTAGCTGCATTGGCAGGATTTGCTTTTGCTAAATATCGATTTGCGATATCAAAGGGACTTTTTCAAGTGATACTTGTGGCTATCATGATTCCACCTCAGGTCACGTTAATACCACTTTTTGTCATGATAAGCAAAATAGGCTTAGCTAACTCGTATTGGGCTATTATTCTTCCTGCAACCGTGAGTATTTTTGGCGTCTTTTTAATGCGGCAATCCTTCTTATCCTTCCCTGATGAATTGCTAGATGCTGGGCGTATTGATGGTTTAACGGATTTTGGCTTGTTTTGGAGAATTGTTTTGCCACTTTCTCGACCAGCGTTATCGTCGTTAGCTATTCTTACGTTTCTCGGCAGTTGGACCAACTTGCTTTGGCCGCTTGTCGTTCTTAACAATGCAAGTAGCTATACCATCCCTGTTGCACTCTCTACCTTGACGAATACTGTAACACAACCGAATTATGGAATGATGATGTTGGCGGCATCGATTGGTACCATTCCCATGCTAATTTTATTTTTACTCTTACGAAGAAATTTCATTTCTGGTATCATGGGTGGATATAATAGGTAATTGGATAAGAAGGTGATGGTTTGCCAACTCGACATGATGTGGCAAAAAAGGCAGGAGTTTCGCCCTCTACAGTCTCGCGCGTGATAAATCGCAATGGGTATGTTGCACAAGATGTTCGCCTTAAAGTAGAAAAGGCGATCGAGGAGTTATCCTATGTACCAAATCGCATAGCCCGTTCGCTGCGCTTGAACGCATCTATGCAAATTGCGTGTATCACGCATAATATTACCAATCCGTTTTATAGCGAGATCATTGTTGGGCTTGAATATGTTCTCTTTCAGCGCGGTTATACGTTGTCACTGTACACTTCGAATTTTACAGAAAAAGATTATCGTAGGACGGTTGGGGAACGCATGTTTGATGGCCTGATTGTGCTGTCACCTGTTGAACTCAGTCGCATTGCGGAGATTAAGAAAATACAAGGTACAATTCCTTTTGCTGTTTACTGGGATTTTATGAATGCCTTAACCGTGCCAGGGGTTACCTTGGATTTACGAGCGGCGATGAAACAAGCCACGCAATTTTTAATCAAATTCGGTCATCATAATATTGCTTTTTTGGGCCATGAGACACGTCGAGAAGAAGAAAATCCGCGGTTTTTGGGGTATCTCGATGCCCATAAGGAATACAACTTACCTATACAAGAGAGTCTCGTGCTGACTACGGCGTCCTGGGCCGATTCACCACAATTTGGTTATGAGAAAATGATAACTGTGTTGAACGATAAAGTTTCATTTACCGCATTGGTTGCATCCAATGACTTACTTGCCATAGGTGCTATGCGAGCACTTTACGAAAATGGATTGCGCGTACCTGATGATGTTTCCGTGATCGGATTTGATGATTTGGATATAGCACAGTTTGTGACGCCAGCCCTAACGACCATACGTATGCCGAAACGACAGATTGGTGAAGAACTAGGACATTTACTCTTACAAGAAATTGACGGATCCCGTGCTACAAAATCGGTGATTTTGCATTCGAAATTGATCGAACGAGAAACTGTGAGATCGCTTTTATAGGTCTGACGCCTGCTCACTTACGTTGAATGGATAAAGGTGGTCCCCTACAACACTATGGTTTAATTGGTAATTGTCGTCGTTGATAGGTTAAAGCCGCATCCCACTAGGGAAGCGGCTTAGGGATAGATCACGTATTTATTGCTTCGGTGCCAGAGCGTAGACAAAATAAACGGCATTGTTGTTAGCGGCATGGTGCATACGTTGCACAGAAAAACCAGCCTCTTCAAGCGTATGCGTTAAAGCGCCTGGTTGAATGCGAATATTCATCGGCGGTCCAAAGTCACTTTGCACTTGATCCCACTCTACTATGTAGAGAATACCCTCAGGTTTTAAAATCCTCTTAGCTTCATTTAACATAGCATCTTGTTCCGGTACATCATGAAACATCATCGACATCAGCAAGGCATCGACCGTGTGATTTTCGAGTGGAATGTCGATTGCTGAGGCAACAATACCACGCACATTGGCTAACCCTTGTTCATGAGCGCGAGTAAGCGTGATATCAATCATGTTTCGTTGTCGGTCAATCGCGTATATCACACCATTCGGTAATTTTTTCGCGGCTGGTATCGTGAAATAACCAACACCACAGCCCAAATCTACCATGTTCTCATGATGATTTGCTAAAAAATCCTCTAAGATTTCATCCGCAGGCATAAAGGTTTTTCGGTGTTCTTCCACCGCCATTAAAAGAGATGGATCGAACTCTCTAGGTCCATCATGATGATGATGATGATGATGATGCGCGTACTCTTGTTTTGTCAATTGTTCATCCACAGACGGGATTCTCCTTTACGCTTATACTAGACCTACAAATACCATACCGGGTTTCTTTGGTCAAGGCATTACTGCAGCCCATGTGGTTTAGCGTGATAGGCGAAAAGGAACGGTGATCACTTTCACAGATTTGTTGAATACAAGCCAGCCAAGCAAGAAGCTACCGGTCTTGTTATGTAATAAAGAGTGCCACCAATGACTTGTTAAAAACTGTGGGATAACGATCGTCAAGTGCGCTGAGTCATGTTGCGTTAACTCATATGCAACAAAACGTTGCAATCGTTTGCCAACAGAACGATATTGCGAGTGCATGACAATCAATCGAATTCCAGAATGTAATTTCTCCCAGTCTGCTTCGATTTTTTCCGCCGCTTGTTTCATGCCTTCTTCACTATCGGCTGTGACTACATGCACCGCGATCACGTTGTCAAAATGCGTTACAGCGTATTGCAAGGCAGCAACAGACGCTTTATTGACTGACGCAATGGGGACGATCGTCAACCCAGGATCATCTTTGTGAAAAGGAACATCAAAATTGTACTTGAGATCTAACTTTGTCTTATCGTAGTGCGTTTTAATTTTACTGAACAAAACTACCATGAGCGGTATGCTGATCAGAACAATCCATGCACCATCGAAAAAACGCGTAATACCAAAGATTAAGCAGGCCGCTGCCGTCAACGTGACACCAATGATACTGCCAACGGCAGACAGTATCCAATTGCGTCCACGTTCGCGCAATAGGCGGACAACCATACCTAATTGTGATACCGTAAACGTATAAAATACCGAAACACCATATAAAGCAATCAAACTACCGATTTTGGCATCGAATGCAATAGTAAGTATAAGTGAGATCGCTGTTAAAAAGAAAATACCATTGCTATAAACGAGACGGTCACCTTTATGAAGGATCCAGCGCGGCATGAATCCATCAACCGCCATCGAGGACCATAAAGCTGGGCAACCTGTAAAAGCGGTGTTGGCAGCAATGAGTAAAATGGCCGTGGTAGACAGCGAGATAATAAAGCTGACGACATACCCGATATCATGTAATCCAAATATGATCATTGACTCTTGCTGAATGAGCGGAAGATTGGGGTTGTACTGTAAGCCATGCATTAAGGCCAACCCTGACACGATTAAAAACAAGACGCTTAGCGTTCCGACAAGGGTGAGTAGTAGTCGTTGGGCACGTTTGGGTGATGGTTCTATAAAAATAGGCACTGAGTTGGATACGGCTTCAATCCCAGTCAGCGCACTACATCCGTTTGCAAACATGCGTAAAAAGAGAAATAGAGATAGGCCGCTTACTGCTTGCATACCATGAATGGTTGGGAGGTGAATCTCGCTCGGATGAAGAAGGCCGTTAATAATACCGGCACCGCCAAGAACTAAAATGCTCACGATAAAGAGGTAGGTGAATGGAACAAATAATTTGGCTGATTCTCCAATGCCTCGTAGATTGATAACCATGATAAAAAGTGTGAAAATAATATTAAACAAAAGTTTATTATGCATTACGATGGGAACGAAAGGAGCTATAGCGTCTACACCAGAAGCGATAGAGACGGCAACAGTCAGCGTATAGCCAACAATCAAGGTAGCCGCTGCAGATAATCCCCAATATCGGCCAAGATCGTGCAATCCGATGGCATAGGCTCCACCACCTAGCGGATAATGTTTGATGATGTTCTGATACGCTAAAAACAATAAAAAAGCCAATGCAGCAACGATTAATGTCCCAAGGAGGGAAAACCCAAGCACATTAGAAACATAGGTGGCCGATGCGCCGACTCCGATGACGGATGCTAAAATGAATTCCATCTGATCTGTCGCATAGGCGACGCTCGAAAGAGCATCCGGTGTTAAAATGGCCATACCGCGGAAAATGCCGATTTTTACGTGACTGTTTTCGCGGGTTTTTAGCGGTTTTCCGACAAGCACGCGTTTGATGCTGTCGATCATGTGATGGTGTCTCCTATTCTGTTGCAAATGTCAAACTCAATATACCATTTTCGTCAATATTGTCTAGCTGAGCAAAGATGTTGCTTCCTCATTACTGGATGCCTACGATGCAGTCCGTTATGCAATAAGTCATGGCCAGATGATGATGGTTTATTTTTGCAGAGAAATTGGTTTAGGGATAAGAAAAGGGCTGCCCAAAAGTCACGTGACGACTTTTGGGCAGCCCTTTTACCGATGGATTATAAAGGCAATTCAATGTATTTGACGCGCAAAATTCCTTTTGTGCCTTCAATTTCATGGACATGTTCATCGGCGACAGCACGATCGACTGCAATCACCATGAGTGCTTGACCGCCTTCATTGACACGTCCCACTTGCATTGAAGCAATATTGATACCAGCTTTTCCAAGTACGCTTCCTACGTTGCCGATGATTCCTGGTACGTCATGATGCCATGTCGTAACGAGATAGTCTGACGGAGAAATATCGAGCGGATAGCCGCCAATGTCAACGATGCGGACGCCAAGTCCTTTGATGTACGTGCCGGCTACAGTGACTGACTCTGTGTCACCGACGAGTGTCACGCGAATATGGTTACCGTAGGTTTGATTGCGGGGAATTTTCGTCTCAGATACATCAATTCCCATTTCCTCTGCTAGCAGGGCGACACTGATCAAATGGACTTCTTCTCCGTAATATTGTTGTAAAATGCCTCTTAACGTAGCACGTGTAATGGGATCTACTTGCAGCTGGGCGGGTTCACCTTCGTACTGTATTTGTACGCTTTGTACACCTTGTTGCATGACCTGTGCTGCGAGACTGCCCAATACTTCGCCAAGATCAGCGAAAGGTTGAATTTGTTGCCGAAGTTCTGCTGGTAAGGAGGGCAGGTTGACTGTATGCGGGTAAACGCCGCCGCGTAAAAGTTGCACAATGCCACCTGCTACGTCGACAGCAACATTAATTTGTGCTTCATTCGTTGACGCCCCGAGATGTGGCGTGGCGATAACTTGATGGTACTGAAGCAGTGGATGATCAATAGGAGGTTCTTTTTCGAAAACATCAAAAGCTGCCCCTTGAACGATACCGTCATCGAGCGCTTTGCATAACGCCATTTCATCAATAATCCCACCGCGCGCGCAATTAATGATGCGCACACCTTTTTTCATGCGGGATAATTCCTTTTCTCCGATAAGGTGATGCGTTTCTTTCGTTAGAGGAGTATGCACAGTAATAAAGTCAGCTTGCGTGATAACGTCTTCTAGTGTGCCAACTTTCACGCCGAGTTTTTCGGCACGTGCTGGCGTCAAAAAGGGGTCAAAGGCGATTACATGCATAGAAAATGCCTGTGCTCGTTTCGCAACTTCCGCACCGATTCGACCGAGGCCCACGATGCCAAGAACTTTATCTCGCAGTTCTGCCCCGACAAATTTATTACGTTCCCATCGGCCATCCAATAACGACTTGGTGGCTTGCGGAATGTGACGTGCAAGAGCCATCATCATAGCAAAACTGAACTCAGCCGTAGTAATGGTATTGCCATCGGGAGCATTGATGACAAGAATACCAGCTTTGGTTGCCGCACGAACATCGATATTGTCAACCCCAACGCCCGCACGACCAATAACTTTTAGATTTTTCGCGGCGGCTATGATATCTGCGGTGACTTTCGTTTGGCTGCGCACTAAGAGAGCATCGTAATCACCGATAATTTCAATAATTTCCGGAGCGGGAATGCCTATTTTTAAATCCACTTGCATATCAGTGGCTTCAAACAGTTGTGCAAGCCCTTCTTCTGATAAGGGATCGGTGACAAGAATTTTTGGCATGAGAAAACCTCCAATTGCGCGAATGAGCGCGCAGAATAATGGTGATAAGAGATATGGTGACCATCATGAAAGCGTGTAACAACAATAAGAGCTCCTGCCCCATATCCAAAATGAGGGGCAAGCAGCTCGCGCGCTCGCGGTACCACCCTGAGTTCTGCTTACTTCCCAGCAAGCAGCTTAGTCGGTTTTCTACCGACACGAATAACGTTCGTATCACGTAACCACGTACTGACATGAAAGACTCATGTGTTCATGGTTCACTCCGGAATGCTAAGTCAGACGATCCAGCATCGGTTCGCAGCAAACACCGACTCTCTGAAGCCATATCATCGACCATTTTCCATCGTCGCTTTGCGTATTTGCGATTTTTTCAGAGAATACTATAAATATTAGGTATCGTCAAGAGGATGGACATTAACTTGAACAATAATTCACAAACGCCGCATATCGTAGCCATTACGGGTGCAGGGATCAGTACAGCAAGTGGTTTGCCTACGCTGTCTGCACAGTTTCATCATCGACCCTTACATGAACTTTTTCAAATGTCGCAAGCTATGCACCATCGTGATGAATACCATCGCCTGTATCGCGCTTTAATGGCGCAATGGCTCACTGTGAAGCCAAATGCTGCACATCATGCGCTAGCGCGATATGACGTACGTATTATTACCCAAAATATTGATGGTTTGCACGAATCGGCAGGTAGTCAGCAAGTATTGTCTCTTCACGGATCTTTAACCATAGCCACCTGTCTGTCATGTCATACAAAAATCCACATCAATACGCCACCAATATCACCGACCTTGCGGTGTGGAATTTGTGGCGATGTGATGTGGCCTGACCTTGTACTGGAAGGGCAGAATGTTCGCCATTTTGCACAAGCCGTTAACTGGGTCAGTACCTGTGATATCTTACTTATCATAGGTACTCGTTTAAAAATGTACCCTGTTAATCAACTGCCTTTCGTTGCAAAGGCGACTGATGCAATGATCTATAGTGTGGAAGAAAATGCAGAAAAAACCTTACCTGCCTTGCTTCAGGCGATCACTTCACCAGCGTGATTTGAACGACGCGGTTGTTACCGCAATGACCAAGAAAATGGCTCCAAAAACTAAATAGATTGGCACCAGAATATGCCATGAAGCCGACATCAAAACACTGAATATTGATATGATGAGACACATCACAGCTACGGCCGAATAATATTTGATCATACCGATCCTCCTTGAAAGATACCCTAATTTCTCTTAAATCATAGCATGTTTTATTTTTATGGAGTGCGAGTTAAAAACGGTTTCTTTGTACAAAATCAGTCAATTTCGCGTAAATACGTTCTGCAAAGTCAAATGGTGTCTCTGTAGGTGATGCTGGTTCCTCCATAATGAGTGATATACAGCGATCAAATAGCAACTTCGCTTCGTCAAACGAAAGCACCGTAAATGGAGCTTGTTCGAAAGCTTCTTCCGGGTCAAACACATAAACCTCAAATCTGTCCTTTAAATCATGCAAATCAACGTCAAATGTTCTTAGTTCACCTTCAATCGCTTTTGATACCACAACTCGTTCTACCAATGTCCGTTCGTTTCGCATGGAGTATCCATCCTTTCCCATCGTCTGCACGGGTACGTCCAAAAAGAGTATACTAAATATGAAGTGTGAATTTGAAGGAGGTTTGTTATGAAAGTCAGTTTTGGTATCGCTAAAACGCACAGCGTTTCTTGCATTGTACGTTTTGTCGCATCCGACAAACTTTCAACGTACAATTTGCCCTTTCTGAATGATGTGCATGCCAAAAAAGGTGGGACCGCTATTTTTCGTGTGGATACAACGCCCATCGTTATTGTAGGTATGGGTGACTCCACCAAAGTATGTGTAGAAGATCTGCGAAATGCTGCGGGACAAGCAGCACGCCTAATCGAACATGAACAATGGGCAAGTGCCAGCACTGTTTTGCCAGGTTTTTTTACGCAAGACACTGAAGCGGCGGCCATTGTAGAAGGTATGATACTTGGAACGTATAGGTTTGACCGCTATAAAGCACAACCTACATTGCGAAGCTTGACCGAATTGGTTTTTGATGAAGTGGACCAGACGGTTGAAGAAGCTGTACATAAGGCTGTTATCTTGGCCCAAGCGACGATTATTGCTAGGGATCTTAGCAATGAACCACCCAATATCTTACGACCTTCCGTGTTGGCCGAATTTGTGGTTGAACATTTTTGCGATTCGCAAGCAACAGTTACTGTGTTTGCTGAAGATGAATTGGTCAAGCGACAAATGACAGGTTTGTTAACTGTGGGCAAAGGAAGCACACATCGTCCACGCTTTATTGAGATTCGTTATGAGTCTGATCCTAAACAGCCATTAATTGCACTTGTTGGAAAAGGTCTTACGTTTGACTCAGGCGGTATCAGTCTAAAAAGTGGTCGCGATATTTCCGATATGCGCATGGATATGGCGGGCTCTGCGGCGGTCGTTGGTGCTATCGATACCTTGGTCAAATTGCAAGTACCGTGCAATGTAGTGGGACTTATTGCTGCAGCTGAGAACTTGCCCGATGCTTCTTCTATGCTTCCTGGCGAACTGATTCAGTATCCTAATGGCGTGACTGTGCAAGTTGCCAATACGGATGCCGAAGGCCGTTTGGTGTTGGCGGACGCATTGATTTATGCGCAACAACTACAGGCTTCGCAGGTTGTCGATATCGCCACGCTGACAGGCGCCGCTGCGCAAGCACTCGGATTTCGCTATGCTGCCGTGTTTGGTCAGGACAGTGTTGTCAACGATCTGCGACAAGCAGGCGACATCACAGGCGATTACGTATGGCCATTTCCTATGCCGCCAGAGTATGAAGAGAAGTTAAAAAGTGTCTATGCGGATGTGTCCAACATAGGCAAAGGCTCTGGTGGAGCCATTACAGCTGCGTTATTTTTACAGAGGTTTGTTGGTGAAACGCAAGCGTGGGCACACGTGGACATGGCAGGACCTATGGAAGCTGAGAGCACGGAAGGCTATCGTCCTGCTGGTGCGACAGGATATGGTGTGCGCATCCTTGCTCAATATGTCATTAATCAAAAAGCATAACCTTTGGGACGGGTTGCATGACATACATTAGATTTTGGCTGCGCTTGCTCCTCTTGTTTGTACCGGGAACATTTCTTATTCTGTACTTTGGCGCTCATATGACATGGTTTCGATCCTTGCTTAGTGCAGGTGTGGTGGCTTTCATCGGTCTAATCACTGTGCTTCCGTTGTGGCTTTTAACGCAACGTGTGGATCCATCTATGTGGTCCGACGATGAGTACACACAACGTATCGTGCGCAAGCGACAACGCTTGGAAGAAGAACGGCGCAAACGACAAGAAGAGCAAGATGAATCTACTTCTTAGACAGTTTGCTGAAAAAATGCCACAAGTTGCATGACAGACCACAAATTTTGACTCCCATCTGCGTACAAGATGAGGTATACTGTCTTTAGAGTAACAGGATGCATAAACACCGACAGGTAATGCCCCCTAATCTGGTTAGTTTACCACAGGGGGCGTTCCTTATTGGTGGAAGGATG
>DAHWJX010000124.1:0-7524 GCA_027343965.1 Caryophanales bacterium
ATATGGCGTTGCGGCTTGTTGTTTGGGAAAGGACGGCGCTGCCATGTTTTTGGAACGGGTGACGCAACCGGCTGATATCCAGTCACTCACACTTTCACAACTGGAAACTTTGTCGGATGAAATTCGCACATTTTTGATCGATCATATTACGAAAACAGGTGGCCATTTCGGGCCGAATTTAGGCGTTGTAGAGCTGACCATTGCTTTGCACTATGTATTTCATTCTCCTGTTGATCAAATTGTCTGGGATGTAGGTCACCAGGCATATGTTCATAAGATTCTTACGGGCCGTAAGCATCTTTTTCCGACTTTGCGCAAATTTCATGGTATGGCTGGTTTTTTGAAGCGGTCAGAGAGTCCTCATGATGTATTTGGCGCAGGGCATGCTAGTACATCATTGTCAGCAGCCCTTGGCCTTGCGTTAGCAAGGGACTTACAAGGGCGCGACAATCACGTCATTGCGGTCATTGGCGATGGAGCCATGACAGGTGGTATGGCGTTTGAAGCTATGAATCACGCTGGTCATCTACAAAAGCGATTATTAGTCATCTTAAACGATAACGAAATGTCGATCGCGCAAAATGTCGGTGCTGTGTCGCAATATTTAAATCGTCTTCGAACGCATCCGCATTATGGAAAGCTGAAAACAGAAATTGAAAGTCTGCTGCGTAAAATTCCAACGATCGGTGATCGTCTAGTGAATGCTGCAGAGAAAGTTAAAGATAGCGTCAAGTATTTTTTGGTTGAAGGGGCACTTTTTGAAGAATTTGGATTTACGTATTTTGGGCCGATTCCAGGACACGATCTACGTGCCTTGGTCTCTTTGTTTGAACAAATCAAAGACCTTGATGGTCCGGTTATTATTCACGTAGTTACGCAAAAGGGGAAGGGCTATCCCTCAGCGGAGACCACGCCTGAAAAGCTTCACAGTATCGGGGGGCTTGTAACTTCACCAAAGAAGGCAGTACCTTCGTTTACGGATGTTTTTGCGAACACTATGATCGAACTGGCTAAGGTTGATCAACGCATCGTGGGTGTTACGGCTGCTATGGGAAGCGGAACGGGATTGGCGAAATTCGGCGATCTCTATCCTGATCGATACTTTGATGTTGGTATTGCAGAACAGCATGCCACGACGATGTGTGCTGGACTGGCCGTGAATGGCATGCGGCCTGTTTTTGCTGTTTACAGTACTTTTTTACAGCGCGCGTTTGATCAGGTTATTCATGATGTGTGTATTCAAAACTTGCCTGTGGTTTTTGCGATCGACCGTGCTGGCTTGGTGGGACCTGATGGTGAAACACATCAAGGTGTGTTCGATATAGCTTATTTGCGGATGATTCCAAACCTCACGATTATGATGCCCAAAGACGAAGGTGAATTACGCCACATGCTCTATACGGCTTTGAATATGGAAGGTCCCGTCGCTGTTCGTTATCCGCGTGAAGACGGGGTGGGCGTTTCTCTCACTGAACCTTTGCATGTGTTGCCTATCGGTAAATCCCAACTCATTCGTGATGGTAGAGATGTTGCATTGTTGGCCATTGGGCCTATGGTGGCTGTGGCGGAAAATGCTGCATTTATGCTTGCGGATCAAGGGATTTCAGCTAAAGTGGTCAATATGAGGTTCGTTAAGCCGCTTGATGGCGCCACGCTTGATTATTTGGCGACCTTATCGATACCGATTGTAACGATAGAAGAGGCTTCACTTGCCGGGGGTATGGGAAGTGCTGTACTCGAGTACTATGCTGTCCGGGGCATCGTATGTAAAGTGTTGCCGATTGGCCTTCCTGATCGATTTATAGAGCATGGCAGCAGACCTGAACTGTTACATCACGCAGGTCTGACAGCACCGCATATTGCTCAGATTGCTGCTGATTTGGTGGATGAAAAAAAAGCGGATCAAGAACATCAGCGAAAGACTGTGAATCGGTAATGGCTACAAAAGAGCGTATTGATGTGCTGTTAGTTTCACAAGGTCATGCACAGAGTCGTGAGCAAGCAAAACGCCTTGTAATGGCTGGACTTGTGTTTAGTGGAACGGAAGTCGTTGATAAACCTGGAACGAAGCTCTCGGTGGATTCGTTATTAACCGTTAAGGGTGCCTTACATCCGTATGCTAGTCGCGGCGGGCTTAAGCTGGAACAGGCCTTACGCGTTTTTCCGGTATCTCTCGAAGGAAAAATCGTTCTTGACGTCGGGGCTTCAACGGGTGGTTTTACAGACTGTGCCTTGCAACATGGTGCAAAGCTTGTCTATAGCGTTGACGTTGGCTATGGTCAGTTGGCATGGGCACTACGCAGTGATGAACGCGTGCGGGTCATGGAACGCGTCAACTTTCGCCATGCAGACCGCAACTGGTTTGACCCAGTGCCAACGGCTGCTGTGATGGATGTCTCCTTTATCTCGATTACGAAACTGTTCGATAAACTTAAAGAAATTGTACAACCGTCTTCGCCTATTGTAACGCTTGTGAAGCCACAATTTGAGGCTGGACCTAGTGCCGTAAGTAAAGGTGGCATCGTTCGTGATAAAGATGTGCATACACAGGTCTTGCAAACTATTATGTCAAGAGCATTAAATGTCGGTTTATGCCCCATGGGATTGACTTTTTCTCCTATTCGTGGCGGGGATGGCAATATTGAGTTTTTGTTATGGCTTATGATTGACTCGAGTGGGCTTTCACCCTCTCTAGTAACAGATGCTGACATCGAAAACATTGTCTCGCTTGCACACGCACAAGCTAAATAAGACAGGATGTTACAAGCGGCAGGCGAATACTTATAGCGAGGAGATGTGACGCTATGGCTATCGTCGCCGTTTTAGTTTTTTTATTGGTTGTATTTTTTTATCTGCGTAGAAAATATCTAGGAAGTTCTCTTGCCGAATTTTCTTCATCATCCCAACGAGCACGCATTTTGCAGGCTGAACGCGTGCTTAAAGGTAAAGGATATCGCATCGTTGATGAACGACTTGCTCATGAAATCGTTACCTATTTTGGCTCACAAAAAAGCACGACATTTGCTGTGGTTGACTTTATGGTAGAAAAAGACGGTACACGGTACCCCGTGAAGGTGCGTTCCAAATGGGATCCGGAACGAATTAGCGGCGCATGGCTGAGAAGACATATTTTACCTATATGGTCGCTTTATGACACTCAGGTTTTATATGTAGATCCAGATCGGGGTTTAATCGATGGTGTTGAATTTTCTTTGGATTATCCTGCGCGGTACTATCGCCGACGCTTTAGCATGCGCATTCTTTGGCTTATGGGTGGTATTGTAATAGGCTGGTTGTTGTCGCAAAAGTGAAAGGGTAGATGCTTTCAATGAAACGCTCCATTGGAGTTATCGTCAATCGTACGAAGCCGAAAGCTGATATCGTTGCGAGTCGATTGGCGCAAACGATGTTGCGACACGAAGCCGATTTGTTTATGGATCGTGCGAGTGCAGAAGCTATTGGCCGTCCTGAACTTGGTGAGGATCTTGATAATTTTGCGAATCGAGCTGACTTGTTGTTTGTTCTGGGCGGCGATGGTACCTTGCTTGGCGTTGCACGAAAATTTGCTTGTTGCGACATTCCAATTTTGGCGGTAAACATAGGTCATCTAGGGTTTTTATCAGAAGCAGAACCTCAAGATCTAGATATGGCTGTACAACGTGTACTTGCAGGTGATTATCGCCTGCAACGACGTATGATGATACATACATCAGTATGGCGAGACGGGGCTATGGTTCATGATACGATTGGGCTAAACGATGCAGGAATTGGCAAAGGATCCCTAGCGCGCATGATCCATGTTCGTGTAATGGTCGATGATGAAGTTTTTGATGAGTTTGCAGGTGATGGTTTTATCGTTTCTACACCGACGGGATCTACTGCTTATTCGTTATCGTGTGGAGGCCCGATTGTGATGCCTGATATGCAGGTCATGGTGCTGACGCCAGTGTGCGCTCATAAATTAATGGTACGTCCATGCGTAATCGGAGGCAATCAGACTGTGCGTGTGTTAGTTTCTGCGACGCATAATGACATGGGTGTGACTGTCGATGGACAAGTCGGCTTTTCCCTGCGCGATGGCGACGAAGTACGCATTGAACGGGCAAAGTATGACACCATTCTTGTGCGGTGGCAAGAACGTGGCTTTTTCGACATTTTAAGGGATAAGTTGCAAGGGGAGTTGGGTCAATGAAGGGGCAGCGAATGTTAAAAATACGAGAGATTATCTCCAAAGAAGTGATAGAAACGCAAGAAGAATTGGTGGATGCCTTGCGATTGGCTGGTTTTACGGTGACGCAAGCAACCATTTCGCGCGATATTAAAGAAATGCATTTGATGAAAACGCCGACCGCAGATGGTAGGTATAAGTACACATTGCCAACGCAACCAAGTACGATTCTCCCGGAAGTTAAGCTACAACGCCTCTTAAATGATGCATTCGTGGCGGTTGATTACGCTGAAAATCTTGTCGTTATGCGGACGATGCCCGGCAATGCGCACGCGGTTGCGATCCTCTTTGATGGTTTGGATTGGGGTGCTGTTTTAGGTACGGTTGCGGGAGATGACACGATTTTGCTTATCAGTCGCTCCAAACAAGAGGCACAAGAGCTAGTGGAAAGGATTAAAGGGCTTTTGTAGGGGGCCACATGGATGTTACGGGAACTGCAAATACGCAACCTCGCATTGATCGAATCATTAGACTTACATCTTGAAAATGGATTTACATGCTTGACTGGGGAAACAGGAGCTGGGAAATCTATCTTACTGGATGCTGTTGGTCTTTTGCTCGGTGTTCGCGCCAGCGCACAGTGGGTGCGAACTGGTGCAGACAAAGCTGTCGTCGAAGGTGCTTTTGATTTGTCGGAGGCAGCTACAATCGACTTGTCTCTTCTTCTTGAAAAACAGGGAATCGACATGGTGGATGACCAACTGATTCTTTCGCGCGAGCTTTTCAGTACAGGAAAGACAGTGGCGCGTCTCAATGGACACTTAGTCACGGTACAACTTTTACGCGATATTGGGCATCTTATCCTTCATCAATATGGGCAGCACGATAGTACATTGTTGCTTAAAAAGGAAGAACATATTGGCTTGCTCGATCGCTTTGCTCATGAAGAAATGGCACCTTATAAAGATGCATATACAACTGCTTATAACGCCTATCGCGCGGCTAAACAAGCTTTGTTAGAGGCGGAGCAAGGTGAAAAAGAACGCGCACAACGGATGGATCAACTTGATTTCCAAATTAAAGAAATTGAGCAGGCCCGCATAAAGCTGGGCGAAGAAGAAAAACTGACGGTGTTACGTAATCGCCTGCACTTTGCGGAACGTCTGCAAAGTGCGTCTGAGGCCGTTTATCAGCAGCTGTATGAAGGACGCGGTCGCGACCACGCAGCTATCCTGGCGGTTCTTTATGATTTACTTCACGATGTTGAGCAAGCTCAGGAATACGATAAAACCTTGTCGGAATTGTATGAATACCTCGAAGTGGCCCGGGTAAATCTGTCGGAAGCAGCAGAATTTGCACGCAAATACCGCGAAGATATAGATTTTCAACCTGAACGGTTACAAAAGGTGGAGGACAGGCTTGCGATATTAGAACGCCTCTTTCGCAAATATGGGGAAAATGAAGAGCGCGTGCTTTTGTATGAAAAGCAAGCACGAGAAGAATTGACCAATCTGTTGCATCACGATGAATGGCTTGAACGCCGTCGGCAGGATATGTCATGCTTATACGAGCAACTGCAAGTAGCAGCACAGGAACTGTCGCAACAGCGACGTGACGCGGCAGTACGATTAAAAGATGCCTTGGAAAAGGAACTTTTTGATCTTATGATGCCTAATGTCAAGTTATGCGTGGATATACAGACGGTTAATTTTCGATCCGATGGTACTGATGATGTGGAGATTTTGCTTAGCGCCAATCTTGGAGAGGTGCCAAAACCTTTAGCAAAAATTGCTTCTGGTGGTGAATTATCGCGTATAATGCTTGCCTTCGCTCAAGTCCTGATCACCGATACAGCCATTGACACCATGATCTTTGATGAGATTGACACGGGGATTTCTGGAAGGGCAGCTCAGGCGGTCGCACAAAAGTTGATAAAGATTGCAAGTAGAATGCAAGTATTGTGTGTAACGCATTTGCCGCAAATGGCCAGCGCAGCACAACATCATCTATTTATTGAAAAAACAATTCAAGATGAGCGCACACGCACAGTCGTTTTCTCCTTGTCAAAAGAAGAACGTGTCACAGAATTGGCCCGAATGATCAACGGTGAAAATATCACCGAAAAAACGAGAGCTAACGCTTTAGAGATGCTCAAACAAAATCATGGTAACCTTTTTGATTAACAACGCCCTCCTAGCCGTGGTATCAATTGTCCGACATTCATGTGTGGTTCGCCGGGCACGATAGTACCACTAAAGTTTAGAGCAATGAGGAGGGTGAAACGGTTGGTGAGACGATGGAAAACTATCCTAGCATCGTGCTTCGTATTTTTATGTGTCGTGCAGCCAAGTATTTCCTTAGCAAAAGATGGACCGGTACACACCTCCTGGTTGAATCAAGTGGCGGTATTTCTTCAGTCACCATTACAAAACACACTAAATTCATCGCGTACAGAAGTGATTCCAGGGGGGCAATCGATAGGAATTAAACTACGTGCCAAAGGCATATTGGTTGTTGGTTATTATCTTGTTCATCAAGGTAAAACAGCGTTTAGCCCTGGTGAACGATCTCTTGTTCACGTTGGAGACGTTATCTTATCCGTAAACCATAAGAACGTCCTAAGCGTGGATGAGGTGGCCAAAATGATCGATGCCGCCGGAAAAAAACAACAGACTTTGCAAGTGCTTGTTAAAAGAAAACAGGCTGTTTTTCCTCTCACACTCAAGCCTGCATATGATGATGAAACCGGACTGCACCGCATCGGACTTTATATTCGTGATTCGGCATCTGGTGTAGGTACGCTTACCTTTTATGAACCGCATAGGCATGGTTTCGGAGCTTTAGGACATGTTATTGCGGACGTCGATACAGGTAGCCCTATTGATGGAAACGGGCAGATCGTACACGCATCTGTCACGTCGATTGACCGTGGCGAAAGCGGACAACCAGGTGAAAAACGGGGACTCTTTGTCAACGATCATCAAGTTTTGGGCCAAATTAATAGCAATACCAATTTTGGTGTATTTGGTAAAATGATCGGAGTACCAGATCATGGTTTCACCAATCGTCTCATTCCAGTTGCTCATCCCTCGGAGGTTCACATTGGTCCTGCTCAAATTTTGACCGTAGTTCACGGTCAAAAGGTAGAATCATTCAACGTAAAAATCATACAAATTAATCACCAAGATCACGCTGACGTTAAAGGGTTAGTGATACAAGTCACGGATCCCTTATTGATCCAAAAAACGGGTGGTATTATACAAGGCATGTCGGGTAGCCCTATTTTAGAGGACGGAAAATTAGTTGGTGCCGTCACCCATGTTTTTGTCAGTAATCCGTTACAAGGTTATGGGGTT
>DAHWJX010000130.1:0-4244 GCA_027343965.1 Caryophanales bacterium
GTATGGCGCCATAGCCAAGTGGTAAGGCCAAGGTCTGCAAAACCTTTATCCCCCGGTTCGAATCCGGGTGGCGCCTCCATAGAGAACTTACTTCGTTAAGGCTTCCCGCACTTTTGGGAGGCCACTTTTCTATTAATGTAACTGAATAGAAGGTGGGACAATGATGCCGATTACAGCGTATAAAGGTACATACCATGGCGAAGAAGCTATATGGCTTAAAGCTGAATCCTATGAGGCAGTTATGTTACCCACAAGAGGCGGTAATCTTATCGCATTTCGTGATATAAAACGTGACTTTCATTTTCTTCGTGAACCGACTTTAGAGCAAATGGAAACCGTATTTACGAACCGCCCGTTTGTATTTGGCATACCTGTTTTGTTTCCGCCCAACCGTTTTGACGGGGGACAATTCACTTGGCGTGGTCAACAATACAATTTTCCAATAAATGAAATTGCCTATGATAATCATCTGCATGGATTTTTATACGACGCAAAGTGGAACGTGAATGCGTTTGGCGCTGACCACACAGAAAGTTATGTCAGTGTGAGCATCGAGATCAATGAAGAGCATCCGATCTATCGATATTTTCCACATTGTTTCACGATAAGGATTCGTTACAGCCTGAGTAGTTTGGGTTTAGCTCAACATGTTATGATTCGTAACGATGGATTGACTGACATGCCATGCATGATTGCATTTCATACTACCTTAAATGCACCGTTTGCAATTGATAGCTCAGTGGACGACTATCAATTTCATGTGACGATCGGTGATCGATGGCAACTTAATGGACGCATGTTGCCAACTGAAAAATTTCAGTCGCTAACCGCTGATGAAAAGCGATTGCAAAATGAGTTTATATCACCATTTTTTGAACCCATGGATAACCATTACACTGCCGCTCCGCGAAATGGATCAAATCGGATGGAATTGGTGGATGGCCACCATCGTATCAAACTTATTTACGATGTAGGGACTGCTTATCGGGAATGGATGATTTGGAATAATGACGCGCAGGCCGGGTTCTTTTGTCCAGAACCGCAAACGAGCGTCATTAATGCTCCCAATCTCGCACTTGCTAAGGAACAAACCGGTATCATTGCCTTAGGACCTAACCAAATTTGGGAAGAAACGAGTCGTTTGTACGCTATTCAATTGTAGATATTTACTCTATTTGAGGCGGCCCAGTAGTGTTTGGCCGCCCGCTATCATCCAAATGAACTAGACTAGAACAAATGGATATATTTAAGTACTGTTTAATCATTTATGTGATAAAAGTCACATTAGGTGATTTGAGGATGGCGAAAATGGAGTTGGTAGCCATAAGCGAATGAATTGGGAGAGTGAATCGATGAGTATGTACTGCTTTCAATGTCAGGAGACAATGAATAATGCTGGTTGCACAAGTGTAGGTGTTTGTGGAAAAACGAGTGATGTGGCCAATCTTCAAGACCTTCTTATCTTTGTCCTAAAGGGAATAGCCGTTTATGGGCAACGGGCCATTGAATATGGTAAATCAAGCGAAGAAGCATCATTGTTTATTGCTCATAGTTTATTTGCTACGATTACAAATGTGAATTTTGATACAAACTATTTTGTTAAGAAAGTACAAGAAGCTTTGGTGATTAGAGATCAAGTAAAGCAGGAGGCAATCAATGCTGGGGCCCTATTACATGACCATAGGTTACCTGAAGCAGCACTTTGGAAAAGTGACCGTATGGATGAAATGTTACAAAAGGCAGGCCAAATTGGTGTGCTGTCAACAAAGGATGAGGATATTCGATCTTTACGCGAAGTCATAGTCTATGGTGTCAAAGGCATCGCTGCTTATACGGAGCATGCCTATGTCTTAGGTTATACTGATCCTGACGTTTTACAGTTTTTTATGAAGTCGTTGCAAGCTACCACAGACGATCATATATCTGTTGATGATTTAGTGGCACTTACATTGGAAACAGGCACAGTGGCCGTCAAGGCGATGGCACTGCTTGACACCGCGAACACGACCCTATATGGTGATCCACGTCCCACGACCGTGAATCTTGGCGTTCGAAATCGCCCTGGAATTCTGATTAGTGGTCATGACTTGCGCGACTTAGAAGATCTCTTGGAACAAACACGAGGCGTGCCTATCGATGTATATACGCATGGTGAAATGCTCCCGGCGCATGGCTATCCAGAATTTCAAAAATACGATAATCTAGTTGGTAACTATGGTGGTGCATGGCATGAACAACAATGTGACTTTGAACGTTTCCATGGGCCTATCATACTGACGACAAATTGTTTAATGCCTCCGAAAGACACCTATCGAGATCGGCTGTATACAACTGGTGCTGTTGGTTTTCCGGATATACCCCACATTGCTGATCGCAGGCAAGGTTCACGTAAAGATTTTACGATGATTATCGAACATGCCCTACATTGTGATGCACCGGAACTCTTAGAAACAGGCGTTGTGCAAGCGGGATTTGCTCATATGGCTGTGCTTTCGATTGCTGATCAAGTCATTGAGGCCGTCAAATCGGGCGCTATCAGAAAGTTCGTTGTGATGGCTGGTTGTGATGGCCGACAAAAAAGTCGCCAATATTTTACTGATGTTGCTCAAACCCTTCCCGATGACGTCGTGATTTTAACTGCTGGCTGTGCAAAGTACCGGTATAACAAATTAGAGCTCGGTCACATTGGTGGAATTCCTCGCGTGCTTGATGCAGGTCAGTGCAATGATTCGTACTCCTTGGTTGTGATTGCACAAGCCTTAGTACAAGCTTTTGGTCTGCATGATATCAACGAGCTACCACTTGCTTTTGACCTTGGGTGGTATGAACAAAAGGCTGTCGCAGTATTGCTGGCGCTATTATCACTTGGTGTCAAAGGAATTCGTCTAGGGCCAACATTGCCTGCTTTTGTGTCGTCGAATGTCTTAAAAGTTTTGGTGGAAAATTTTTCTATTAAGCCAACCACCACGGCGGATGCTGATGTAGAAGCCATTCTAGCAGTGTAACCGAACCACCCTCTTTCGCGTACTGTGACAAAATGAAACCTGTACGGACGAGAGAGGGGATTATTATGTCCAATGGGTATGACGGTAAGTATTTATGGATTTGGGAACTAGATCATACGCTTGGGGGAGATTTGCAAAAAATTGCAGCCTTGGGTCATTCGCTAGGCATCACGGGCTGGGTGATTAAAGCACATGATGGTGCCACGGTATGGCCCCAATTTGCGCAAGCTTTTGGACCGCTAAAAGCTGCTGGATTTGATGTGGCCGCTTGGGGTTATGTCTATGGAACAGATCCTATTGGTGAAGCCAAGGCTGCCCAATCTGCGTTCCAAGTTGGTGCCACATGGTATGTGTTTGATGCTGAGGAGTCATATGCTGGGAAAATAGCACAAGCCGAGCAATTTGGGACGTTACTTAAAGAACATGCAGGTCAAGCTGTCATTGGTTACACATCGTATGCTTTTCCTAATGAGCATGCCTCGGTACCTTACAAACAATTCAGCGCATTTTGCGATGTGGTTTTACCTCAGATTTATTGGGCTGATTTTTCGATGAATGTCGATACAGCGGTCACAAATTCTTTTTCCCAACTAAACCCATACGGTCTGCCCATTGCGCCCATTGGGCAGGCTTATGGTTCTGCTACCGCACAAGATATTGAGTTGTTTGCTCTAAAAGCAGAACAGTTGGGTGCTTCCTCCATTAGTTTTTGGGATGCTCAATCAGCTAGTTCCTCTCAACTTCGAGCCATATCATTGGCTAAATCGCCGCTACCTGCAAGGCAGACGTCTGGTCATGAACCAAGTGATGTTGTTAAAGGAGATTGGTTTTATGGTGCTGTGATAGATCTGCTAGAACGAAAGATCGTTACGGCGTATCCAGATGGACAATTTCGACCTAACGATCCTATTACGCGAGCACAAGCGGCTGATTGGTTACATCGTTTGCGTATAAATGTTTTGCAAAATGCGTCTACTGCAACTGCAAAGAAATAAAGTTAGGGCCGTCACTAGGTGGGATTGTGATCAGCAATAGCTGCGACTATAGGATCTGTGCGATGCGTGAGGCCGCATCCGCTAGTTCTTTAGTCGATTTTACCAGGGCAAAGCGAACATATTGTTCACCTATTGGACCAAAGGCCACCCCGGGAACGCAGATAACGTTCGCTTCATCTATGACGCGAAAAGCAAATGTACGAGATGATTCATGAGTGGGTATTTTAGCCCAGACAAACATGGT
>DAHWJX010000140.1:0-11778 GCA_027343965.1 Caryophanales bacterium
CCTCGTAAAGCATCAAGGACGTCGGAATCAGTGCCGCAGTCCATACCATGATCTGTTGTTTTGTCGGTCCAAAGCCGTATACAACAGGCAGTAAAGGAATACCAGCTGCCGCATACTCTTTGGCTCGCCGCATCCCTAAAGAAAGAAAATGTGGTGATTGCCAAATGAACATAAAAGCAAATAGAAGCCATGCCACACTCGAGAGAGAATCAGTAACGGCCGTCCAGCCAATCAAAGGCGGTATAGCACCCGAGATACTCCCAACCACGGTGCTAAGCGTCGTGGTTCGTTTCGTCATACCCGTATAGATGACAACATAAAAGACGAGTCCAATAATCGCCATCAACGCCGATAAATCGTTGGCCAATAGCATAAGAACGGTCACACCAAGAATGCTCAACAGAGAGCCCAATAACAAAACCCGGCTCGGTTGCAAGCGCCCATTAGGAAGTGGACGTGTACTCGTTCGTGCCATAAATTGATCAATATCACGATCCACAAAATTGTTCATTGCACAACCACCCATGACGACGAAACTGCTCCCTACTAGAGCTGCCAATGTTGCCACAATGGCTGGATGACCATGTCCCGCCAGCCAAACTCCCGTAAATGCCATTAATGCGTTTGACATCGTAATACCTGGTTTAGTCACGTTCAAATAATCTTTCCAAACCGGTGTTTGCGACAAAGTATCCCCTATCCCACCCTTTGTTGCAGCAACTGTCACAGGCAAACTCTGCGCCATATCTCATCCCCCCAGAGTCATTGCGTCGCTAATGACGCAGTTATTTTTCCGGTATTTCCCTCAATAAAGACGATCATCCATACATACCCACTGATCAGAACCATGGCGGCTGCTCCCGCAAAATGAAGTGTGTCTGAGCTCAAAGACAGCTTGGTCTGCAAGGATACGATGCCAACCACAGCTTGGTAGACTGTCAATATAAGCAGTGCAATCACCGGTGTCCTGTGCCACCCAATTTTCGCAACAGAAAAGGTAAGCCATACGATAGCTGCAACAACAACGATCGTAAAGGATATATGGACAATAAGCATGACTACAGATGCATCGATGCTTGGCATGCCATGTTGAAAATGGCTTAACAAATAAGAGTCCTGACCAAAAAGCGCCTGGCTCTCACCGGAATGGCGAAAAAAACCACCAATAACCGTCTGCGCAAAAATCGCGATTGTGGTAACTGCCGCAGGCCTCTGTAACGCCCCTAATCGATATATCTCATAAGGAGTAACCACATGCAGATGTCTACGATCCCGAACCTCACGCACACCTACAGCTGTCATAGCTCCTAAGACAGCTAGCAAGATCAAACTGTTGCTTACATCAATCGTGGTAAACCAACCTGGCAATTTCATGACGACGATAAGAGCACCAAGCATACTTTGCAGCAAAAGCAGCAAAACGGAAAGCAATGCAAGCCATCGAACCAAAACATCTTCTCGACGTTTTCGCCACGATCGCCATGCGTTGTATACGATGAACACCGTGGCCAAAAAAGCAATCAAACGATGAATGTACTCAACGAGTACAAGGCCATGCAACGGTGGTATCAAGCTACCATCACAGAGTGGCCAATTTGGTCAGACAAAGCCGGCATTGAGTCCTACGACGAGCGCGCCCAAAATGGCCAAAGCATAAAGTAGAACGGCAGAAGCCAAGGACCATCGGTAACCCATTTCCTGAAACCTCCTAACACAAGCAAATAAGGACTAGTACATCAGTTCTATAAAAGCATGGTTCAAAACGACTATTAACTACTACATTTGCAACTATAGCACGCTTCTTATCCCTAAGGTCAAGGTAGGTGAACGATCAAATTATCACGATTTAGTGAAAACATCAGTCGCGTGATGCTAGCGACTGATGTTTTTCCTTAAAGTACATCTAATCGTCCATGCATGCGGAGCTTTGCCTCTTCTATGATGGTATGTGGTATGGGGGGGGATTCTAAAAGCATTATATCGGGAAAATTTGTCGCAGATAAGCATTGTTGTATAAAGGAGTCCATAAACCCTTCAGTGTCATCGCTCGTATGTGGTGCAAACAACGAACCCATCGTACCTTCCAAAATATCTGGCAACCATGGCGGTGGATCCATCTTACATAGTGCTGTTTCATAAAAATTCCGGACGATTTTCTCACGTTGTATGCCTCGTGAATAAACATTAACGAAAGCGCTAATGGCAGTTGCTTGTCGTACCTTTCTTTGGGCAAGGCCAGCGATTTTACGACCTTGTAGGGATAAATCAAAGCGTCCTGGACAATAAGAACCCTGAACCTCACCTACTTGAAGATCGCCAGAGGCACGACATACTTGTTGCAAGAATTTCGTTAGTTTCCAAAATCCATGTTCAATCGATAAAGCTTCAGGGGTAATCCACGTGATATTAAGGACTCCAGCATCAAGAGGCACCAAGAGCCCCCCAAATGGTCGCACGACCACTTCATACCCTTTCCTTGCAGCCTCTCTTGCGCTGTCTGTCAAACAAGGTAGAGTCCTTTCTCTAGCGCCTAGTAACAAAGCTTTTGGATGCCCCCACAAAAACAATATAGGATCTCCCAACTCAGCAGCATATAAAGTTAAAGCTTCTTGTTGCAAAAAAACATCCGTTACATGGTCACCATCATGGCACCAATGAACGGAAAAATACATACGTTTATCTTCTTTTTGCGACCGCACAACATCGCTCTCCCAACATGTTTGATGCTTACGCTCTTACCTCGCGTTCTGCCGCCAAACCTTGTACTAGGTCAAAATTCTTCAAGCCAAGATTCATCTCCTTGATATCATCAGAGATAGGGTGAAGGGCTGCCACAAAGTCTTTTGGTCGTTGTGAGAAATGCGTGAGTGACACACGCGTCATGGCTTCCGAACCTAAGCGCAGATCCGCCAATACAGCACCAACATAGCCACTGCGATTCACGGCTTGGATATCAGCAAAGTGCGCTGGTAGTATAAGCAGATCATCTGATAGCCCTGAGACATCGCGAAAAACCGTGTTGAACAACTTTTCCGCCCATTCCTTAGCCACGCCAGGCATATCTGGAATACCAACTTCCCCCACAGATATGGTGTCACCGCTCAGTATGGCCTGGTCGATCACAAAAAGCGAATTCCCTCGGGTTTCACCTTCTGTATCCAGAATCATCACATGGATATCTGTGGATCCTATGTGAATAGTACCCCTTTTTAACCGTTCAATATCAAGCGCATGACGATGAATATCCGCATGAGAAATCATATAGCGTGCCGACGTTCGTCTTAGTAATTCTGGTGCTCCAGATAAATGGTCGGCATGAACATGTGTCTCAAGAATATGGGTAACTTTAGCATGCTCCCTGTCGGCCATCGACAAATATTGATCAACATGAATAGACGGATCAATGACAGCACACTGCTGCCCTGTAATGAGAATATAGGATAAACATCCCGTAGCCAATCGATGTACTTGGATGAGCTTCATTTCAGGACTTTTTATCACGGTTGACGTCATGTAGAAATTCGACCATTCTTGCCAGCCACCCAAAAGTTCCATGATGCGGTAACCCTTTTGCGATAGACGTTCCATCATTTTATCCTGTGTATCATCAGCGAAAGGCAGAAATATGACCGTTGTATCGTTTCGTAACAAAGTATCATTGACTTCATTTTCTTTAAAATCATAATACGGCACGTTCACTCCCTGGAGGGAATTGCCTTGAATCAGCCAGTTTTGAAACGCATTCTTACTGCGGATATCGAACACTGCAAAAGACTCGCCACGATTCATTCTTTGTTGCAACGTAGATGTAGAGATGGTTTCTGTCGTTCTCATCAAAGTACCCCCTGTCAACATCAGCCTTCGCAGGGGTTAGTATGTGTAGTCACAGCGCACCTAATAACACGAAAACCCAACCGATCAAAAAGCATACGCCACCAAACGGCGTAATGATACCCAGCTTTTTTATTGATGACAAAGTCAATGCATACAAACTACCCGAAAAAAGAACAATTCCAGCTACAAAAAACCACCCAGCAGTGGCGAAACTTGCGTTACTATGACCAGAGAGATAGGATACCATGCCGAGCGTCACAAGAGCCAAGGCATGATACATTTGGTACTGAACACCCGTTTGAAAGACAGTCAGTTGATCTGGCGTTCTTTTTGCACGCAGTCCATGAGCACCAAAAGCACCCAAGGCGACGGCCAGAAAAGCAAAGATGGAACCAATGACCAACATGCAATTTCCTCCTTAGATATTCATAACCTGGGCAATTTGCCTTACTGTAGCTTCATGTAACCACTTAAAAAGATGGATCACTGTGCAACCTCCCGCCGGATTCGACACTCACCTTTTGGATTCATCATGACAAAAACAATATCTGAAACTTCATCGATCAAACGTGACAACGTGAACAACACGTGTATAAGACGTGGTTGTTCAAGTAAAGTCAACAAACCTTGCTTTTTAAAAGTAGAAAGAATATCTTGCACATCAAGATCCGTTAACGGCAAAAGGCGAATCATCTGCGCCTCACGAATTTGATTCACATCACCGTGAGACATGCCTAACATCATTCCAAATGAACGATCCATTGCAATCATGATAGTAAAATTCATTATAAAATCCACAGTTGGATCAAGCCCCGCTGCGTGCAATACCTTACGAACATCGTCAGGCGTCAGCCAACCATCTTCGCTGACCCGAGCCTGACGAACATGCATTCTCGCATCATCACCTCGCATGGTGGCTAGGTCCGGTTCGTGTCCACGAGCACGAGACAAATATTCCGCATAACCCACGACCTTGCTCAGCGTTCGACAAGCCTGTTCAGGGAAAGGATAGATAGGAATTTTCCGTGTAGATGCATCAAGCACTCTAGCTGAGTCTTCACCTGTCATTAAAAAATTGGCTAAAATCGGTTTGCGAGTGGCGATGTTATTTGCTTGTTCCATGAAGTCCGCTTCACGCACTGCCTCCGCCACAGCACGAATGACTTCAGCTGTGTCACTTGTGCCAATGGCAACAAAAATAACTAAAACCGCGTCAACAGCTGAATCGTGTAAGAGCTGGGGCAATACAGCTCGATACCCTTGCGCTAGCCCTTCAAAACCCAGATCAATCGGTGCATGCACGAGCTCTAAACCTTGTTGTAGCAAAGCATCAACAGCCATCACAGCACCACCAGCTGTATTGGTCAAAATGGCTACACGGCGACCTTTTGGCAGAGGCTGATAGGCTAAAAACGCTGCTACGTCGAGCAATTCTGGTAAAGTATCAAGCCTTATAATCCCTGCTTGCGAGAAAAGTGCCGCAACAAATGCATCTTCTGCGACCGAAGTGCGACCACCTTTAACAGCTAAGATAGGTTTTACGCGAGTGATGCGACGGGCAATTCGTGAAAATTTCCTTGGATTGCCGAAGGATTCTAAGTAAAGCACGATCATATCGGTATCCGAGTCATCTTCCCAGTACTGTAAAAGATCATTACCTGAAACATCCGCTTTATTACCCATACTAACAAAGTGAGCAATGCCGACGCCGAGCCTTGTAGCATACTCTAAAATAGCAATGCCTAAGCCGCCTGATTGACTGGCTATGGATAACTTCCCTTGAAGTGGAAAATGCGATACAAAGCTGGCATTGAGTCTCATCTCTGGCGTCGCATTGACCAATCCCAACCCATTTGGACCAAGCAGACGGCATCCAGTGCTACGCAATCGTTGGACAACTTCACGTTCCAAGATGCCGCCTTCAACAGAACGTTCTGAAAACCCAGATGATGTGATCATCACGGCTCGCACACCTGCATCCAGGCAATCTTCAACGACTTGCATCGTTTGCGAAGCAGGAACAACCAACACGGCAAGATCGATCGCTTCAGGTACATCGGTGAGCCGTGCATAAGCGCGTACCCCTGCAACTGACTTTGCTGTAGGATTGATTGGATACACGACACCTTCAAACTCGCCTTCAAGAATATGTCGAAAAAGCACATGCCCAAAACGCAAAGGATCGCGGGAAGCGCCGACTACGGCAACCGTATGTGGCCGAAAAAACGGAACTAAAGATGCTGCACTGGCTGACTTCTCACGTGCCTCCTGAAGGGCGCGGATACGTTCTGTTTTCACGAGAGGCAATGCTAGGCGAATCATGCCTGAGTCATGTTTGCTGATTACATCGTATCCACTCGTTGTAAATACAGTAATCATCTTATAGTTTTCTTCGAGAATGAACGCTTCAAATTGTGTAATGCCGACTTTCCATGCTTTTTCCGCCAAATGTTCTAAAAGTAACGTACCGATCCCCTTGCCATGTAACCGATCATCTACCATAAAGGCGACTTCAGCAGACTCTTGTTGCCTTGTATAGGTACCAACACCAAGCAGGGTGTCGCCGGCCACGCAAAGTAATGTATAGACTGCGGAACCACCATGAACCAAGGAGTCAATAAATTCCTCAGATACTTCACGGACAGCGTGAAAAAAACGAAAATATAAACTTTCCGGTGATACACGGTGAAATAAGTCACGCAACGCCCAACGGTCCTGTTCATCGTCAATCGCTTCGCGAAACTCGGCAACTTTGCCGTCACGCAAAATGATACGCGCCATGACGTTCACTCTCCATACCGGACTCTTTATTTCATTGTATCATAGGATACTGAAAGCAAAAGGCGGAGGATCATCCTCCGCCTTAACTATAACGACTATTGGCGCATACCTTGCACATAATATCCACCGCTAAGGTTGAACACTTGATCAAAACCGTACCCTTTCAAGATGCGAGAGGCAATGTAACTACGTTGTCCACTGCGGCAATAAACTACCCATGGCGTTTTCGGATCTAACTCTTGTATACGCTCGCGCAATTCATCAAGTGGAATGTGTTTCGCTTCCGGTAACATACCAGTATTCACTTCGTCATTGCGACGCACATCGAGAATTTGCCATTCTATATCTTTTGGCAAATCGCCTATGGTCGAAATAGCAGTCACATCACCAGATACGATATTTTCAGCTGTCATAGCCGCCAAAATAATCGGATCTTTCGCTGATGAAAACGGCGGTGCGTAGGCTAGATCCAGCTCCGCCACATCCGATACGGTCATCTTTGCTGCAATTGCTGTGGCTAACACGTCGATGCGTTTGTCCACACCATCTTTACCAGCGATTTGTCCACCTAGGATTCGCCCAGATGCACGCTCAACAACCAATTTGATGACCATATCTTTCGCTCCAGGATAATAGCCAGCATGGTGTCCTGCGATATTGTAGGAGACGAAGACATCAAAGCCATCCGCTTTGGCTGCTTTTTCCGTCAATCCTGTCACCGCCAATACTGCATCGCCTAACTTGACGATCGAAGTACCCTGTGCTCCGTGAAACTCCCGCTTTCCACCAAATAAGTTCATGCCGATGATTCTTGCCTGCTTATTGGCGGCTGCCGCAAGCGGAATCCAACGTTGTTTGCCATGAACCGTATGCACAATCTCTGCTAAGTCACCGCCCCTGTAAATATCAGGATCACTCGTTTGCAAAAATTGATTAACCTCTAAGGCACCCGTTTGACCAATCACAAGACCAGCTTGCTTAGCAATGGACAAATCAGGGCGCACGCCAAGTCCCATAATAAATAGATCAGCTTCAATGGATGTGCCACTTTCAAGTTCGACAGCGCTAGCGGTTATCTCCCCTGCAAAACCGGTGATACCGTCGCCTAAAATGACCTTTACGCCCATCCTTTTAAGTTCTTCCATAGCTGGTGCAGTCATTTCCTGATCAAAAGGTGGCAACACTTGTGCCGCTTTCTCCACCAAGGTGACGGCAATACCGCGATGGACGAGGTTTTCCACAACTTCAAGTCCAATAAAGCCTGCGCCGATCGCCACAGCATGCTTCACCTGATGACTTTGAATCCACTCTGTGATGACATCCACATCGGGTACGTCACGCATCACAAAAATTCCGTTCAAAGTGATTCCTTTAAGGGGGGGAACAATCGGTTTTGCACCTGTTGCCAGTACAAGTTTATCGTAGGACTCCTGATATTCTTCACCTGTTTGACCATCGCGAATCGTTACCGTCTTTTGTTCACGATCGATCGATACCGCTTCTTGTCGTACTCGAACATCGATGTTGAAACGCTGTTTGAGCGTCTCAGGTGTATGAAGTAGCAATTTGGAACGATCTTTGATTACGCCACCGACATAGTACGGTAAACCGCAATTGGCAAACGAAACGTACGGACCACGTTCGATAACGATAATTTCTGCTTGTTCATTGACTCTACGTGCTTTGGCAGCTGCACCTGCACCAAGTGCTACACCACCCAAAATTAGAATTTTAGGTTGATTTTTTGTTGTCATAGTGAAATTCGCCTCCAACTAATATACCCCATTGGGTATATTATATTCGATTTACAGGACTTTGTCATGTCCCCTCGTGAAACATTTCTCAACTATGACCAAAAAAACTACCCGCATCCAAAAGGATTCCCGGGTAGTTTTCCTTGCCTACTTTATCTTAGAGATAAGCATTTTCGTGGCGAGCTTTCAAACGCTGCCAGCGACGTTCTACTTCATGTTCAAACTCGCCGAGCATCTCAGCATTTTCCGGCTTCAACATATGCTTGGTTTTACCCATCATCTTCAACCATTCAGACACACTTACACGCTTGTCCTTGTCTTCCGGGTTGTACGTGATGTTCGTAATACCATGCTCCACTTCATACAATGGATAGAAGCAACTATCAACGGCCTTTTGTACAATTTCATGACCAAGATGATCGGCAGACTTCCAATTCAAGGGACACGCGATAAGAATCTTACCATAAACCATACCCTCGTTTTTAGCATACCATTGCGCTTTAGCCGCTTTTTTGACGAGATCCTGCGGGAAAGCTTCGGTACCTGTAAACACGTAAGGAATGTTCGTGGCTGCCATGATCTGCGCGGTATCTTTGTGATGGAACGATTTGCCCTGCTGAGTTTTACCTAGATTGGACGTGGCCGTCATATGGCCCATCGGTGTCGAATAAGACAATTGCGATCCGGTATTCATGTAACCTTCATTGTCGTACTCAAGAATGATCATTTTGTGATTGCGAAGTGCTGTACCAATGGCAGAACCCATACCAATGTCCATACCGCCGTCGCCCGTCACCATCACAAAAGTAATATCGTCACCCACCGGGATTTCACCGCGACGTTGACGCTCAAAGAACATTTCTACGACGCCAGAAAGTGTGGCTGGTCCGTTTTGAAACAAATTGTGCAAATACGTCACTTTGTGGGCGGAATACGGATATCCCGTCGTTGTGACCATGGCACATCCCGTGTGATACAAAACGACAACATCGCCTTCGATACCTTTAAGAAAGGTTTCAACTCCTGGGAAGATACCGCATCCTGGACATGCACCATGACCTGGAGCAATTCTTTTTGCCTTCGCCGTCAATGCCCGAAGCGGCGGCATTTTTACCTTAAGTTCACCAGATACTTCGTCTTGCGTCACACTGACAAACCCTGTCGTTTCCTCTTTGGTCAAAGGTTTCATCACAGGTTGAGGTGAGGAATCCACTTTCCCAGCCGTTTGTCCAAAATAATCAAATTGCGCCACTTCCTTGCCAGCCAATGCATCTAAGCAGGTAGCAAAGAATTTCTCAGCATCATCAGCGTAAAAATCTTTGCCGCCGACACCATAGACGCGTGAAAGAACTTTTGTTACCGAACCGACTTCTTGCAAAGCAGATTTGACTTCATGGGACATATTGGCGCCGTGACCACCGTACGAATCAGCACGTTCACCAACAAGCAATACTTTGACATTTTTCAGTGCTTCTTGCAGCGCTTTTTTCGGAAAAGGACGAATCATTAACGGTGCAACGACACCAGCTTTAATGCCTTGTGCCCGCAGACGGTCTACCACATCTTTAGCTGTTTCGGAAGCTGAATTCAGCAAAAAGACAGCGACTTGCGCATCTTCCATTTGATACGTGTCAAGAAGTCCATATTCGCGACCAGACAATTTTGCGTATTCATTGGCAACATCAAGATAGACTTGTTCAGCAGCATACATTGCATCGGACTGTTGCACTTTGTTGTTAATGAAATCCGGATCATTCATGTAAGGTCCGATCGTGACTGGATGCCTAACATCCAACGAGTCTACATAGCCTTTTGGCGTTTCGCCAACAAATCCCTGCACCGCTTCACGATGTGAGAAATAGTTCACGCGGCGTTTTTGGTGGGAAGTGAAAAAGCCATCAGAGGCCACGATCACAGGCAAGCGAACATCGGCATGTTCCGCCACTTTTAACGCCATAATATTCATATCGTAAACCGCTTGTGGGTCTTTAGCCATAAGAATCGGCCAACCCACATTCAACCCATAATATAAATCAGAATGATCACCGCGAATATCCAAAGGTCCCGACACGGTACGTGTCACTAAGTTTAAAACCATAGGAAAGCGTGTCCCTGATTGCACCGGAAGTTGTTCTAGCATATAAAGGAAACCTTGTGCTGAAGTGGCATTAAAGACACGTCCACCAGCCGTTGCTGCACCATAGCAGATTCCAGCCGAACCGTGTTCACCGTCTGCAGGGATCAAAACGATGTCATGTTCGCCTGCCGCTTTCATTTCATCGAGGTATTCAGCGATTTCCGTGGACGGCGTGATCGGAAAGTACCCCATAACGTGATAATTGATCTGTGCCGCCGCTTTCGCGGCCATTTCGTTACCAGAACGGAAATCTGTATCCTGTTCATGCAATGCATCACCAGTTGAACGTCCCGTGGTTACTTCATGCTCTTGTAATGCCATGAATTCCGTCTCCTCCTCTCATACCCTTAAACCAATTGAAAGATTTGACGCACTTTATGGGCATCTGCATACCCATCTTCTTCACGCAGGTTTTTCAGTGCATCCGTAGGACATGCTTCAATGCATTTCAAGCATCCTTTGCAATATTGGTAATCAATACCCTGCAAATATTGAAATTGGCGACCCTTGGCATCCGCTTCAGCTTTCCATACGAAACAAAAATCTGGACATACTTGATCACAAGCGGCACAATGAATGCATGCGTCACGATCAAAAGCTGGTAAAAAACCCTGACGCGATGAGCTGAGATCTTTTAGGATCGAGTTGCCGGGGTTAACAACGACGCCACCCATCGGCTGTGTCGCATAACCAAGTGCTGGTTCTGGACGGACAAACGCAACAGCTTGTTCTCCTTGTGCAGGCTCGTATGTTTTTACGTTGATTTCATTAAATCCCCGATCAAACGTTCGGATGTTCGACTCCACAAGGGCCGGATATTTCTTGATAAACGTGTCAGAAATCATTGAGCGAATCACATCTGGATCAAGAAAATCAACAACACGGCACAACGTCCCAAGCAACGCTGTGTTAATACGCGTCTTTTCATCAACAGATATGCCCAAGGCATCAACGCAAACGATGGTGCCACTTGTCAGCCCCGTTTGTTCGCGAATCTGATCAGGTGTCCGTTTGGTATTAACGATAAGTACGCCATCAGGTCGCAGACCGGAAATGCAATTTTGTGTCCTAAACAAAGCTTCATGGAATACGCCAACTACATGTGGTTCTTCAATCGGTGAAGAATCGCGAATGCTTGTCTCTGGATTGGCAAAGCGCACGTAAGACTTTACAGGTGATCCTTTCTTCTCTGAACCGTACGCCGAGAAGTTGGAACCGTTTAGTCCCAAGCGTAGCACACCGGCTTCAGCAAGCATCTTTCCTGCTAAATTA
>DAHWJX010000175.1:0-16063 GCA_027343965.1 Caryophanales bacterium
CACTGAGAGAATGCGGCGTATGGGTATCGTCACAGGCCGCAATATGGCTGGCAAGAGCACTTATATGCGCCAAGTCGCTCTCATTGTGATTCTCGCTCAGATGGGGTCATTTGTACCAGCAAAGTTTGCTCGTATTGGTATCGTCGACAAAGTGTTTACGCGTGTTGGCGCTTCAGACGATGTCTCGGCAGGCCTGAGTACCTTTATGGTAGAAATGACAGAGTCGGCTGAAATTTTGCGAGATGCTACACCGCGGAGTTTGCTTTTGCTCGATGAAATTGGTCGAGGAACCGCGACGTATGATGGAATGAGTATCGCACAGGCAATGATTGAGTATCTGCACGATCATATTCATGCTCGTACATTGTTTGCTACGCATTATCATGAACTTACGGTCCTTGCTACACGTCTGGAAAATGTATTTAACTTATCCGTGTCTGTTTCTGAGCGTGACGACCAGATCGTCTTTTTGCACCGCATCGTAGAACGTCCGGCGGATCGTTCCTATGGGATCCAAGTGGCGTTACACGCTGGTGTACCACGATCGGTTACGGAACGGGCTAAAGTTATTTTGGCGGAACTTGAATCGAATGTTTCCTTGAGGGAAATCACCTTTGAACAAATGGCGGCAACCTTTGAGGAGTCAAACTATACCGCGATCCTGGAAGAAATTATCGCTTGTCCGTTGGATGATTTGACACCAAAAGAAGCCTTGTCGCGTCTGTATGTTTGGCAAGAACAATTGCGACAAACAAGGGGGTGATTATTTTGGGACACATCCAGGTACTTGATGATTTGGTGTCCAATCAGATTGCAGCAGGTGAGGTGGTGGAACGACCGGCCTCCGTCGTCAAAGAGTTAATCGAAAATGCTATCGATGCCAAGGCACATCGTATCATCATACGAATCACAGACGGTGGCATGACGTCTATTGAAGTTGTTGATGATGGTTTTGGCATCGCGGCAGATGAGGTAGAACTGGCTTTTGTAAGGCATGCTACAAGTAAGCTTCGTGCGATTGACGATTTGCGAAAGATTCACTCTCTTGGGTTTCGGGGTGAAGCATTACCTTCCATATCTTCCGTAAGTAACGTTGTCATCCGGACACGAGAGAAAGATCAAGAAGGCGGTTTGCTACTTCAATTTCACGGTGGGCTACTTACAAAGCGAGAAGAAGTGGGTTGTCCTGTCGGTACAAGGATGATGATAACCGATCTCTTTCATAATACCCCGGCGCGACTTAAGTTCGTGCGTTCGTTGCAAACCGAAACGGGTCATGTGGCGGATGTTGTTAGCCGCGCAGCCGCTGCACGGCCCGACATCGCTTTCGTTGTCGAATCCGATGGAAAAAGGCACATGGAAACTCCCGGCGACAGTATGCTCACATCGGTGTTTGCTTCCGTGCATGGTGTGTTAGCGACAAAATCAGCTCTCGCGATTTCTTTGGATCATCCTGATTATATGATGAGAGGGCTAATTTCACTTCCGGAATTTTCAAAGTCGACGCGCAATGCGATGTGGTTTTCGATAAATGGTCGCCCGATTCGGAGTCTCGCTTTAGGTAACGCCATCTTAGATGGGTATTATACGACCTTGCCAAAAGGCAGGTACCCTTTAGTGATGATGAATATTACGATGGATCCTAACTTGGTGGATGTAAATGTACACCCGAGCAAACTTGAGGTTCGTTTTAGTGAGGAAAAAGATGTTCGAGATATTTTGACACGAGCGGTGAAGGAGGCACTTCAAGCTGGATTTGCACCGCCTACCGTGACGATGCCTGACTCTCATGAATGGGAACAATTTCCCGTGCGCGAGGCAGTCAGCCTTTATCAAGACACTGCTCTTCGTATGCCATCACGTGATCATGCACATGTTACACCATCGGAAAACCCTTTGTCATCGTCTCAACTTGCTATGGTCTTGCAAGAACCGGCTGCTACTACCGTTGAATCCAGGGAGCCTAGTGACCCTAGGGAGCCTCCGGTAACTGCTAAAGCCATACGCAAAGGGCAAATTCGAGCGATTGCGCAAGCTTTGCAGATGTATATCGTCGCGCAAGACGGTGATACCGTCTATCTAATCGATCAGCATGCGGCCCATGAAAGGGTACTGTATGAGAAATTTCGTCGGTCGTTTCAGGAACGAGGAACGTTTTCCTTGCCGTTACTTGTGGCAATGACTATCGACTTGCGGGCACATGAGGTACAAATTCTTGAAAAATACGCGGATAAAGGACAAGCGTTCGGTCTTGTCTATGAACGATTTGGGGACACATCCATCGTTATTCGCGGGATTCCCCACATTTGGGAAGGTCTCGATGTGCATCGCTTGGTCAATGACTTTTTAACAGATTTGCTTGAAGAACGTGATCTTGATTCGATGTTAAAAATGGAAGACCGTTTGATTATGCGCGCTTGTAAAGCGGCTATCAAAGCCAATCAGACGTTGAGTATCATGGAAATGAATGCCCTTTTAGACGCTTTATCTATGCTTGAAAATCCATTCACATGCCCGCATGGACGTCCCACGGCAGTCATTTTGACGCGCCAACAACTGGAACGGGAGTTTAAGCGAAGTCTATGACACATATACTTGATCTCAAACCGCTGACGGATGCATGGGGTACGCGGATTTTATTGAATGATCTCGCTATGACGGAAGCAGCAGATGCGCTGCCAACTGATGCACGCCATGCATGTGACGTGGCAGAGACGCTAGGCGTGCCCTATGTACCACGCAAGAAACGTTCCTTGCCGCGTATGTTTTTTGAACAGCAGATTACGTATATTGTTGTCGAACACCGTTCAAGGGCTTTATCTTTGCACAAAATAGACGATCCGAACAACAAGTTCATCTATCATCCGGGTATTTCGTTATTACGTGCAAAAGCTATGCAACGTGGTGAGCGAGATAAATTATTGAAACTTGCTCATGTCGAACCAGGTGATACTATTTTTGATGGCACGGCCGGGCTTTGTTCCGATGCTCTGATGTTTTCTCTTGCCGTCGGTGAAAGGGGACTGTGCATCGCCCTTGAGGCAAGTCCCTATGTGGCATTTGTTGTAGCTCATGGATTACAGACTTACGACACAAGTTTACCTGATTTGCAAGCGGCCATGCGTCGGTTGCGCTTGGTTTGTGATCGGTCGCAGGATGTATTTAAAAAATTGCCTGATCGATCGGTCGATATCGTGTATTTGGATCCTATGTTTGAGCAGGCGATAAAACGTTCTGCAGCTATGGCATCATTAAGACCATTTTCGTTGGCTGAAACCTGGACGACACGAGACATCATGGAGGCACGGCGCATTGCTCGAAAGACAGTCGTTATCAAAGCTCGGCGACATACGGACTGGGTGCACACGTTGCCAGGTTTTGTTATGGCGCCTGGGCGGGGATCAACGACCTATGCTGTAGCTACTTGTACGTAAAAGGAGGTGTCTAGGCATTTGTCTAAACTGCCAGTCATCTGTGTTGTCGGTCCGACAGCAGTCGGCAAATCTGATATGGGCCTTGAACTTGCCAAGCACTATAACGGAGAAGTCATTTCAGCTGATTCCATGCAAGTCTATCGCCATATGGATATTGGGACGGCAAAACTGCCTGTCCTAGAACAACAGGGAATCGTTCACCACATGATTGACGTGGTCAGTGCGCTTGACACATTCACGGTGCACGACTATGCGGCGATTGCACGACCTATCTTGCAAGATATCCATGCACGCGGACGATTGCCTATCATAGTCGGTGGTACAGGATTGTATGTACGCGCCTTAATCGATCATTTTGATTTCACGCAAACCAAGCGCAACATGCGTTTGCGTGAACAACTCGCCAGCGAGGCAAGAGAAGCAGGAAGTGGAATATTGCATGAACGGCTGCAAAAGCTTGATCCCGTGTCTGCAGCTCGTATTCATCAGAATGATGAAAGGCGCCTCATTCGTGCTTTAGAAGTCGTCCTGGAAACGGGTCAACCGATGTCAAAGAGCTATCAGGGTGAAGAGTCACCATATACTCCGATACTTCTCGGTTTTACTATGGAACGTTTACGGCTGTATGCACGCATTGATCAACGTGTGCATGGGATGATCGATCAAGGATTGGTTGCAGAAGTGGAGGCATTGCTTTCTATGGGTTGTACAGCAGCGCACACTTCCATGCAAGCCATTGGCTACAAAGAATTGACGGGATACTTAGCGGGGGATAGCTCTCTTGACCAAGCTGTGGAAGCCATTTGTCAGGCGACGCGCCGTTATGCGAAGCGTCAGCTTTCCTGGTTTCGCGCAGATCCACGAATTCAGTGGTATGAGACGCCGGAAGATGGTATGATAAATAAGAATTTCTTACTGCAGATCCGGCAAACTATAGAGCAGGTGTTACCATAAAGGGTAAGTCACACTCTGCACAGTTGTGTAATTTGCTCGATTATTTGGGGGGCCTACTGTGACGGCGGGTAAAACGATCAACATTCAAGATAGCTTTTTAAATCAGATCCGCAAAGAGAACATCCCGGTGACTGTATATCTTGTCAATGGATTTCAGATCCGTGGAGTTGTCAAAGGGTTTGACAACTTCACTGTTGTCATTGAATCCGAGGGTAAACAACAGTTGATCTATAAACATGCGGTTTCAACGTTTACGCCTAGTCGTAGCGTTCGATTTGACATGGAGTAGGCATGGTACGACAGGAAGAAGCTTTGGATGCTATTGTACGCAGGCAACATCATACGTTGCTTCTTCAAGTTGGAACGTGCTTTTACAGCTTTGATCGAACAGGGCGTTTTTTATTTCTCTCTGATACAGGTCGTGCCATTCGGCGGGGGCTGGATCATCGCATGGTGGAGTCGTCTATGATGCGACCGAATATTTGGCGGACATATCATGATTTGTCGGAGGAACAAAAACACGCCCTGCTGTCGTCTGTGTACCACCATGTTGAAACTCTGTTGCAACAGCCACAAGTGCCTGAAAGAGCGTGGTTACAGCGTATTGTATCTTGGCAGGGTGGCCGAAATCTTAAGCAGGATTATGATGCGTTTTACGACGTTTATAAGCGTGTCAGTATTTTGCCGCCAGATCAATATAAGGCTTTGTTCGTCCAACTTGCTGAAGGATGTTCCTACAATCGATGTGCATTTTGTGATTTTTACCAAGATCGTTCGTTTCATGTGAAAACGTCCGAGGAACTGAAAGAGCATGTGGAAAAGTTAAAACGATTTTTTGGCGAAAGATTACAAGATCGCGATCAAGTCTTCCTTGGTGATGGCAATGCGCTCGTGGTTGCGCAAGACCAATTAGTGGAAGCCTTGTATATGTTGCGCCATGAACTTTCAGAACTGCCATCCAATTTTACCTTTTCTACGTTTATGGACACGTTTCATGTTGATGACAAGACATTTGAACAATTGCAAACGATTCGCCAACTGGGATTGGTGAATGTTTATGTGGGTTTAGAGACAGGCTATAATGCATTGCGACGTGCACTGAAAAAACCAGGTTCATCAGAAGAAGCGGCAGAAGCCATTTCTGTCTTGAAAAGGGCAGGTTTTTATGTTGGCGTCATTGTTTTAATCGGCGTAGGCGGTGATCCATATGCCGTTGATCATCGGATGCATACCCTTGACCTTTTGGCCCGCTTGCCCTTGAATGAAAAGGACATCATTTATTTATCACCTTTTGTGGATCCTGATAATGTACATTATCATCAATGGATACGTACGCAGGGGATCGTTCCTTGGAATAAACAACAGATTTTTGAGGAATTGCAACGCTTTAAGCAAGGCCTCTATACGTTGACAGGGAAACCGAAGGTTACTTTGTATTCGATCGAAGAACATTTGTATTGACGTCGGTATCTGGTCTGTGTTATATTACTATTGTTGTTGTTGTTGTCTTGCCAACGTAGCTCAGTAGGTAGAGCAACTGACTTGTAATCAGTAGGTCGCGGGTTCGACTCCTGTCGTTGGCTCCAAAGAAAACTGCATAAGATCAAGCAACACGGATAGTAGGCTGGAAACAGCTTGCCATCCGTGTTGCTTTTTTGTGTGCGTGAATATACAGTTCAATCCATTGTCTTAATACGGGCTCGTTGGTGATACGACAATATTATAGGGAATATGTTACAATTGTTTTAGGAAAGGCGGTGGACCTACAATGGAAAATGGTAAGGGTTTTAACCTGTCCCAATTCAACAATTAAAAAGTACTTTAGACCAACACCGCCCATTTACTCCTGAAATGACTAAAAACCTGCAAGACTATTTGCTTGTGGAATGGACGTATCATTCTAATTCCATCGAAGGGAATACGCTCTCAAAAACGGAAACTAAAATTATTTTGGAAGACGGTATAACTATTGGCGGAAAAACGGTTCGAGAACATCTAGAAGCTATTAATCACAAAGAAGCTATTTTATTTTTAGAAGATCTAGTTAAAAACGAACAAGATATTACGCAGAGAGTCATCCGAGAACTACATGGTACCATTTTACGTGGTATTGATGCTAAAAATGCAGGTATATATCGGAAACAAAATGTATTGATTAGTGGTGCAACGCACATTCCACCTGATGCTACGAAAGTTACCGAACTAATGGAGGGGCTAGTTCAATGGTACCATGACAACGAAACGGTGCTTCATCCTGTGATTCGTTCCAGTATTTTGCATAGCGAGTTTGTCAAAATTCACCTTTTTATCGATGTAACGGTCGTACTGCACGATTACTCATGAATTTGAATTGCATGAAATCGGGTTATCCACCTGTTATCATTCGAAATGATCAACGCTTAAAGTATTATGAAACACTTGATAAAGCACATGTTTCAGGAATTTACGATGATTTTATCAAATTGATTAACGATCTTTTGGTGGATACGCTGAATTTCTACTTAAAAATACTTGGGACGAATTAATCTATGAGTCATAATCCTAACAATTCTAATATACTATAAAGATTGTATGAAAAAATAGTATATCTGAATACTGGATAATCAATCCCGTATATTAATGATATAATTTCCAAAATTCACCTCATAATATCGGTATGACGTAAATCATACAATCGTATGGATGGTAAATCGGCTCCTTTGAGAAGTAGTTTAACGTAACGATTTTAGATTGTTATAGTCTAGTGGTTCTCCGTTGGTCGCAATAAATACGAAATCATAATCATGATACGTCTCTTTATACTTCGTTTTGTATTGATTTTGAATTTGTGTATATTCGGCAAGTAGTTTTGCGGTAGTTTCCGTCAAACGGATGGTGTTACAGATGTATCATCCGAAAACTGACGGTGTTTATTGTCCAAGTAATGACGGGTATCTTGTCCGAAAGAAAGACGCTATTTTGGGAGGATCCCTGATCCTCCCAAAATAGCGTCTGGATTACAGTTCTATGGTTACGGTATACTGGTACTTCTCAATCAAGGCCAATGGTACTTTATCCACGATGACATATCGGGTCATTCCTAGCTCCTGTCTGCCATCCAACTTTTGCAAGTTGATATGAAGCTAATAACCTCTCCAAGGCGAACTGAACCACTTGTCTTTTTCCTTCAACGACCCAATGCCCTAACTCATCATCATAGATGTCATGTTCCGTTCCTGCGTACATCAAATGGCGTTGAATGAATTCTCCGACCTGAGCTCGATCATGGTGAGATAGTTTATACTGCAGGTCAATGCGCTGACGCATCGCTGCATACGCCTGTAGTATCAAGCGATCCCACAGTTCGCTTTGTTCTGCTAAGATTAATGCCATAGTTTGCACGTTCATCTTTAAAATTTAATAAAAACCTTACTTCCTCCAACATCTCTCGATCGAGGAGATGCGCTTTATCGATGATCACGACAGGTTGCAAATGGTGAATATCACGCATCAGTTCAATCTGCCGGTGTAACTGGCGTTTTGCATTCCCACGGTAGAATTTCGCTTCGTGGTCCAGTTGTTCCAATAACCCTTTGTAAAAATTGCGACGCATCGGACTTTATCATTCATCTTGGCGATACAAAAGAAATCTCACCAGACTGGTTTCTCGACAGTCTGCTAGTGGGGCCCTGCAATAGAAATTCTCTAAAGAAAACATGTTCGTCCGTGATAATGAAATTGAGTTATATGTCAGTGTGGCCGTGAATTTTACGTTGATAAGAATATTTCAGGTTTTCAGGTTTTTCAGATTTAATATATTGACTTACTGTGTTTTTGTGATTAATATATACACGAATGCAACCAAAAGTTTATCATAAAGTGCTATTATATGATTATTAATAGTTGGGAGGTATGATTTGAAGATCACCATGTGTAATTAAAGAATCAACGCAATTAAGTAATCGCTTACTTTCGAGTTTGGGTTGTCAGGTTGTCTTGAAATTAAATAAGGGGGGAAATGTCATGAATAAAAAACTAAAGGTATATCCGATTGCTGCCACAGCGTTGTTGTCCGGTCTTGCTGTAAGCGCTAGCATAGTACCTGCTATGGCTGCCAGTACTGCGCCGGTGCAGATTGCTACGTTTTCTGGGCCAGAAGCAGATGCATTAAAAGCGCTAGCTCCGCTTTTCACAAAAGAAACAGGAATTAAAGTTGTGTTTACTGAGTTTTCCTATCAAGCGTTATTTACGAAAGAACTGGAGTCGGTTAGTGGCGGTAAGGGCACTTATGACATGATCTTCATGGATGATCCGTGGATCCCGACATTTGCAGGAGGTAATTACTTATACCCTATGAGCCACTTTGGCTATGCTCCGAAAGGGTTTGCGAAAGGCGCAATTCAGGTTTCGGAATGGCCGCCTGCGCCGGGGTACAATGCTCCGCTTGGTACTCCATCTGGTCCTAGACAGTATTATAGTTTGCCTGTCACGGGAAATGTATTGATGTTTTTCTACCGAAAAGATTTGGCTAAAAAATATAGAATTAATCCTACGCAGTGGACATGGAACGATGTTAACAAGTTGGCTGCAAAAGTAACCACAAAAAAATTCTTTGGCTTCGTATTGCGCGGTGATGGTGGTAATAGTAGTGTGGCGGATTTTTCACCAATCTTATGGGCATATGGTGGTCATTATTTTAACAAAAATTGGACTAGCGCACTTGATTCGCCACATGGAATTGCTGCCCTTACCGAGTGGGTCACTTTATTTAAAAGATACGCTCCTCTCGGATCAGCTTCATTTGGTGCAAATGAAGTAGGTAATTATTTGTCTAAAGGGCAAGCCGCCATGGGTGAAGTATGGCCAAGCGGATGGACGAATGTTATGAATCCAAAATTGATCAAATTCACGAGAGTACCAGGTACGATCATCAATGGCAAACTTGTACAGTTCCCCGAAGTTGGCGTGTGGTCTGCTGGGATACCTAAAAATGCTCCGGATTCAACGAACGCCTTTAAGTTTCTCAAGTGGATTACCAGCGAGAAACAACAATTGATGTACGGTGGAAATGGATTGGATGTGCCTACCCTTACCAATGTTCTGCTTAACAAACAGCTAGACAAAAAATGGCCCTACTATGTGCCGTTTTACGATTCTTTGAATGCTGCGAAAATGCGTCCGCGTACCCCTGCGTGGCCGTTTGTGGAACAAGCGTTAGGCACTCAGATTGTCAATGCGGAACTTGGGAAAGTGACTCCCTCTCAAGCGATGCAAAATGCTGCACAACAAATTGATCAATACATGAAAGAACACGGCTTGAGCAACTGATTTCTGCATGGGGAGAGGCAAACTCTCCCCAATCATTCAATTAATTAAAGGATGGTGATCACACTTTGTTCCGTGATCGAACACTAAAGTATCTTTTAGTTCTTCCGGCGTTGATTATTATTCTTTTGGTTATGTTCTACCCAATTGCCTATGCGGTGTATACCAGTTTTTACTCCTATTTATATGGACGGATTACCAATTATGTAGGGTTGATGAATTGGTCGTTAGCGTTTCAAGACTCTTTCTTTTGGCATTCGATTCTCATTACGTTGATTTATTCAGTAATTGCAATTCCTATTGAACTCGTCATCAGTCTTGCACTTGCAATTTCCTTGTTTGAATTGGAAAATCACATATCCAAAAAATTTATTACGATCATTCGATCCGTTGTTATTGTTCCCTTTGTTGTAATGCCCACAGTCACGGGAGTGATTTGGCGGCTAATCTTTATGCCGAACTTCGGATTAGCAAGTGAGATTTTTGAAATATTACATTTACCTAACATAGATTGGTTAGGACAGAGTACAAATTCTATGATTGCCGTGATCATCATGGACATATGGATGTGGGTTCCTTTTTTGTTCATTATACTGTACGCGGCTGTGCAGTCCTTACCCATGGAAGCGTTTGAAGCTGCTCTTGTCGATGGGGCGAGTCGTATGCAATTGGTGAGAATGGTGATTCTTCCACTATTAAAATCATCGATGTTGGTTGCAATAAGTTTGAGATCGATTGATGCCATACGCATTTTTGATCAAGTCTATGCGATGACTCAGGGTGGTCCAGGAGATGCCACTATGTTCGCCAGTTTGCAATTGTCAAATACGGCATTTGGACAGTTGAACTTTGGCGTTGCTGCGACTGAACTTTTTATCACTTTTGTTATTATGCTGTTGATTGTAGGCTCTTATTACCTAATTGGGATCAGGAGGAGCGCTAATGTACAAATTAAGTAGGATTGGGTTAAGTCTGCGTCTCGTATTCATGGCGCTCTTTATGCTTTGGGTCCTGGTTCCAATTTATTGGCTAATAAATACTTCATTAAAGCATAATTCCGATGTAATTTCTCCCTTACCATCGTTCTGGCCATCGCATTTTACATTATCAGCCTATTCCTATGTGATTAATAACTTGGGCGTGTATTTTGAGAACAGCATTATCGTATCGCTTGGTGCCACAATATTTTCTTTGATTATTGGATTACTCGCAGCTTATTCATTGTCCAGATTCAAGTTTAATCGAATATTTACATCATTTTTCTGGTTTGTTATTCTAGCAATTCGCATGATGATTCCTATCGTCTTTATTATTCCTCTGTATCAAATATTTCAAAATATGGGTCTCTACAATACGCGCCTAGGGTTAATTATCGCGTATACACTTGTGAATTTGCCTTTTGTGATCTGGATGATGGTCTCTTTTTTCAATGATTTACCTGTTGAACTTGAAGAAGCGGCAATGGTAGATGGTGCGAGCCGAATGCGAGCTTTCTTTCAAATCATACTGCCGTTAGGAGCGCCGGGTATTGCCGCTGTGAGTATTCTTGCAATCGTTATGACGTGGAATGATTTGATTTTTGGTTTGTATTTAACATCCAATACACAAGCTATGACACTTCCTGTGGGGATTGTTGGGTTTATCACACAGTATAAGACCCTTTGGGCTCAAATGGCCGCTGCTGGGACGTTGGCGATTGTCCCAATGATTTTCGTGATTTTGTTTGTGCAAAAGTACCTTGTTCGTGGATTGACTACGGGAGCCATCAAGTAGATTGGGAGCTGTTCATTTAAATTTCTGGGGTGATTAGAAATGAGTATTAAAATTGCGGGAGCACCTTCCAGTTGGGGGGTAGATGATCCTAAAAATCCACATCTTCCATCATGGAAACGGGTATTAGAAGAAGCGTCACTTGCTGGTTGTGAAGGAATTGAATTAGGACCTTATGGTTATATTCCCTTAATAATTTAACGATTATTGCAGGAACAATCTTTGATAATTTAGTTGCAGAGTCAAATATGGATAAATTAATACTTCAGTTGGATGCGACCTGTTCGCTGATCACGCAACTTCCATCTATTCCACAAGAAAAAGGGCAACACTTTCCTACACCATATTTGGTACTTATCGATTGGGGCCATGATGAAAGAGATTATAAAGCCGGTCATCCTAATGAAGCTAAACGATTGTCTTCATTTGACTGGAATAAGATGATGACCCATATTCAGATCCTTGCGGAACGAGCAGAGAGCAAATTTGGAGTACGATGCGTAATTCATCCTCATGCTGGTGGTTATATCGAATTTGACGATAAAATCCAGCAACTTTTGCAGGACATTCCCTATGAAACTGCAGGACTTTGTTTCGATACGGGGCATCTATATTATTCAAAAATGAATCCGGAGAAGTGGATTCGCAAGTATGCTGATCGATTGGATTACATCCATTTTAAGGACATTAATCTGAGGATTTATCAGCAAGTGATGGGGATACGAATTCGCTTCTTTGATGCCTGTGGCATGGGTGTTATGTGCCCCATTGGGCAAGGCGTCATTGACTATCATTCTATTTACAGAGTACTGAAAGAAATTAATTATCAAGGTTATATAACTATCGAGCAAGAACGAGACCCAAGAAATTCAGGTTCTAGTTTACGAGATGTCAAGCAGAGTATTTCTTATTTAAAGAATATTGCCTATTAACCCAAAAACGAAAAAGAGAGGAAGATGATTTTAATGATTAATGGTGAACAAGCGGTACAAAGTCCAATACGTTGGGCAATGGCAGGAGGGGGACGTGGGAGTCAGATTGGCTACATTCACCGCTCAGCAGCGCTACGCGATCATAATTTTCTGTTAGTCGCTGCCGCCTTTGATATCGATTCAGAACGCGGTAGAGATTTTGGGATTAAGTTACATATTGCGCCCGATCGTTGTTATCCAGATTATAAGACGATGTTTAAGAAAGAGGCTAAACGCGAAGATGGCATTCAGGCCGTTTCTATCGCTACGCCAAATAGCACGCATTACGAAATTTGCAAGGCGGCATTAAGTGCCGGATTACATGTCGTATGTGAGAAACCTCTGTGTTTTACGACGCAACAAGCGAAAGAGCTTGAGACTCTTTCAAAGATTAAGAATCGTGTGGTTGGCATTGCCTATGGTTATTCTGGCCATCAAGCAATTGAACAGGCTCGTCAAATGATTGTCAACGGAAATTTAGGCGAAATACGAATTATCAATATGCAGTTTGCACACGGGTTTCACTCAAAGGATGTTGAATCAGAAAATTTGAGTATCAAGTGGCGTGTCGATCCATCTGTTGTGGGTCCTAGCTATGTGCTTGGTGATCTAGGAACGCATCTGATGTACTTGTCAGAGGTCTTGTTACCGAAGATGAAAATCAAAAAACTTTTATGTACTCGCCAAAGTTTTGTCAAAAGTCGGGCCCCATTGGAGGATAATGCCTATACCTTGATGGAATACGAAAATGGTGCGGTTGGGACGGTTTGGAGTTCAGCGGTAAATGCTGGTTCCCAACACGATTTGAAGATACGTGTCATCGGATCGCAGGCAAGTATTGAGTGGTGGGATGAACATCCAAACCAGTTACTTTATGAAGTGCAAGGGAAACCGAAACAAATTCTTGACAGAGGAATGGACTATCTCTATCCGCAAGCATTGGCAGAGGATCGGATAGGTGCCGGTCACTCAGAGGGTCTATTTGAATCATGGTCAAACCTTTATCACAGGTTTGCTTGTGCGATGACGGCGGTAGATCGCGGGGAAAGTTTTAATGATGTTTGGTTCCCGGGGATTGAAGCTGGTGTGGAAGGAGTGCGTTGGATAGAAAATTGCGTGCGTTCCGCTGATAATGGCGCTGTATGGGTGGATTATAAATGACCTCATTTGCATACTCCCTATATGATTCTATTGACTGGAAATGCTTGGGGTAGTATTATGAACTTGAAATTAGCCAAAAGATAACCATTATATTATCTAAATGTTGCAATTTGATGATGTACAGTTGGAATTTAAGTTGCCGCAGATGGATGAACTTTTAGGAGGTATAAAGATGGCACAAGCTGAAAGTTTGAAAAACTATATTAATGGTGAATGGATCGAGAGCAAGACGAGTTACTACGAAGAGGTTTACAATCCCGCTACAAAAGAAATCATTGCGTATGTACCCTTTTCAACGAGTGAAGATATCACCTATGCGATTGAGGTGGCCAAAGCGGCTTTTGAGGATTGGAAGAGGGTTCCTGTTCCGCGTCGTTCGAAAATACTTTTTACTTACCAGCAATTATTATCGCTACATAAACAAGAGTTGGCACGATTAATTACGATGGAGAATGGAAAAAGTCTTTCCGAGGCAATGGGAGAGGTCCAGCGCGGTATTGAAAACGTGGAGTTTGCTGCAGGGACCCCGTCTCTGATGATGGGAGATTCACTTTCCTCAATTGCGACCGATGTTGAAGCGACGAACTACCGATATCCAATTGGCGTGGTCGGTGGGATCACGCCGTTTAATTTCCCCATGATGGTGCCGTGCTGGATGTTCCCCATGGCCATTTCGCTAGGGAACACTTTTGTCTTGAAACCATCCGAAAAGGCGCCGTTACTAACTAAAACCTTAGTAGAATTGTTCACAGAGGCAGGATTGCCAAAAGGCGTTTTTAATGTGGTGTATGGGGCGCACGAAGTCGTCAATGGAATTTTGGACCATCCAGCAGTCAAGGCGGTTTCGTTTGTTGGCTCCAAAACGGTGGGCGAATACGTTTATAAAAGAGGAAGTGAGAACTTAAAGCGTGTCCAGGTGTTAGCTGGGGCCAAAAACCATATCATTGTCATGCGGGACGCCAATATTGAGGATGCCACCACCAACGTCATTGGATCCGCTTTCGGTTCCGCTGGAGAACGTTGCATGGCCGCATCTGTAGTGACAGTCGAAGAGGAAATTGCTGATGAATTTATAGCCAAACTTGCAGAAAAAACAAACCAAATTAAAATGGGTAACGGTTTGGAGGAAGGGGTGTTTCTTGGCCCTGTCATTCGGGAAGAAAATCAAAAACGCACCATTAATTATATCGAAAAGGGTGTCGAAGAAGGCGCTAAATTGGTATGTGACGGACGCGATAGCATGCTGGACGAAGGGTTTTTTATCGGCCCCACCATTTTCGAAGGGGTTACGACTGACATGACGATTTGGAAGAATGAAATTTTCGCTCCGCTTTTATCCGTCATTCGTGTAAAAAACCTTAAAGAGGCCGTGGAAATTGCCAATCGTTCTGAGTATGCGAATGGGGCTTGCATCTTTACATCGAATGCGTCCGCTATTCGATACTTTCGCGAAAACATTGATGCAGGGATGCTCGGTGTTAATTTAGGTGTACCGGCTCCGATGGCATTCTTCCCGTTCTCCGGCTGGAAGTCGTCCTTTTTTGGTACTCTGCATGCGAACGGAAAAGATAGTGTCGATTTTTACACGCGAAAAAAAGTGGTCACGGCCCGCTATGTGACGCCAAGTTTTGATTAATTGCCGGATGCAAGATGCCGACAGATCCGGAGGTGCTAAGAATGAGTCAATTGCTCATGAAACCTAAGTACGGTGAAGTAACGTCAGGTGTAACAATAATTCATGAGGTGACAAGCGCAAATTCGCCTTTAAACTATGTGGGCTTAAAAATTATCGATATCGCTCCCGGTGCGACGTACAGTGAAAACGCGAACAAGCAAGAGTACTGCATCGTGGCCATGACAGGGAAAATCAACGTGTTTGCCAACGGTGAAAACTACCTGAATCTTGGAACACGGGGGAGCGTGTTTGAAAAAAAGCCGACGGATAGTGTGTATGTACCGGGCGGTCAGAGTTTTAAGGTAGAAGCAGTGAGTCAGGCGCGTGTGGTCTTGTGTAGCGCTCCGTCTCTTAGACAACTGCCGACCAGGCTGATCAAGGCGTCCGATAATAGGATAGAGTATCGAGGCAAATACAACAACAAGCGCCTTGTTCATAATATTTTGTCTGATTCTGATTCTTTTGCTGACAACTTGCTGGTAGTCGAGGTGTTTACGGAAGGTGGAAACTGGTCGAGTTATCCGCCGCATAAACATGACCAAGACAACTTGCCACACGAATCGTTTCTCGAAGAAACGTATTATCACGAAATGAATCCACAGCAGGGGTTTGTCTTTCAAAGGGTGTACACGGATGACCTGACGCTTGATGAAACGATGACGGTGAAAAATGGTGACGTGGTCATCGTACCTAAGGGATATCACCCGGTGGGAGCCCCTGACGGCTACACCTCGTACTATGTAAATGTTATGGCAGGACCCCCACGCATCTGGAAATTCTACAATGATCCAGAC
>DAHWJX010000039.1:0-8272 GCA_027343965.1 Caryophanales bacterium
ACGGATTTTCCATTCGACTCTTGTTTATCTCCTTGGATTCACCACTTGAGCATCAAACCAGAGTGGCACAACGAACTGCGAGAGGAGGGCACTACGTTCCTCCTGATGTCGTCGAGCGAAGATATTTTCGTGCTCATCAAAATTTGCCCGCGGCTATTAGACTGGCTGATGTTGCTGACTTATACACAAATACCGAGCGATGCGTAAGGATTGTAAAGATCGCTGATGGCAAGGTCACAAAACTAGTGGAGAACATTCCTGATTGGGTCATACAGGAGTTTGGGCACCTTTCTGACTCAACTTAAGGAAAAGATTTTTGTGTTTCAATTTTTGATAGTGTTATCCGTCTTTATTTAAACACTAATTCTGCATGGCGCTCAAGTAATGATAATCGATATGAAGGGGCTCAAATCCCCTATTCTCCACCGTAATAAAAAAGAACCTACTAATACCATATCGGTGTTGGCAGGTTCTTCTTGAAAAGCATGACATGATTAAAGAATTGCTACATGGCCACGACTACAGCGAATTTTTTACTGGTAAGCCGAGTGGGAAAATGCAGGCTATTGTGGAGACCATGGATTATATTATCGGCCTTCGTGAAGATAGGAAGAGCGATTATATCAAGCTGGTAACAGAAATGGCCAGGGCTTATTCCCTCTGTGCTACAACCGATGTGGCCGAAAGCATCAATGGGGAGGTTGGATTCCATAAGGCTGTCAAAGCAAGCCTTGTCAAAATGATCAGTGATAACAATAAGAAGAAAATATCTTCTCAGCTAGATAGTGAATTAAACCAGTTGGTTTTAAAGTCCATTTCATCTAATGAAGTCATTGATATACTCGGTTCAGTAGAACTTTCTAAATCCAATATTGCAATCTTTTCAGATGAGTTCCTTGAGTAAGTGAAAGGAATGCACCAGAAGAATTTGGCTGTAGAGCTCTTGAACCGAGCGATTGAAACTACCCCGGTCATTATGAAACTCATTGAACTAGCAAAATAAATCAACGAATCGGAAAAACGTGGTGAAAGCTGTGGACATCGTCATGGAGCTGACGAAGCTGATATGCCAGAACGAAAGCCGTTAAGAAAATCAAGGGAGATGAAGAGATGGCAGATATTAAGTTTGAAATCAAAGAGCACATGGGAATTCTGTCTGAATCAAACAAAGGCTGGACAAAGGAATTGAACCTCATCAGCTGGAATGACAGAGAGCCGAAGTTTGACATCAGAGAATGGGATCCGGATCATCAAAAGATGGGTAAGGGAATTACTCTGAGCAGAGAAGAAATCATAACATTAAGAGAAGTGCTAAATAGACTTAAATTAGGATAGTTTACTGTACTTAAAATAATATGGAAATCGGCATTTTGGGTCGATAAATCATTATTTCAAGGATCGTTGTGCTTGTCGTTGTGAGTGTTGGTATTGATGTTTTTGTTTATCAACATCAATACCAATGATAGTATCACACTACTGATTAAAGGATAACGTTCGATCGTATTACAAGATCAAGCTAGCAAAACTCTTGCTTCTGAACAGGCGAAGCAAAAGGCACAGGAAGATGTAACGGGTGCTGTAGAGGATCACCAAAATGGCTTTGGAATGTCTTTTGATGTTGTTACGTTGAAGTAATGGATCTACATCTGGCATTGTACAGCGTGATACTCCCCATAATGATATATTAGATACGCCGAAGGTTTATCTAATAGGTGGAAAGAGCGTTGAGCTTGGTAAAGAGTTCATCGTTAGAATTGTCATGCCCAAAACTCGTAAAGTCCGGTTGCAATGGCCAAGGTTGACATGCGCAAGATAAGATGATATTCTAATCGTCGTTGGAATCAGACCTTTGCAAATAGCTGTCATGCCAAGCGCATTGAACGTTCTTGGGTCATGAATGCTAGTGCCTTACCTCGGGTAGTTAAAGTAACTACGGTGGTATAGCGCTGCGCTGGTAGCGCAGAGGTCAGGGGTTTAAATCCCCTATTCTCCACCATTATTACTTGGAGCTGTGGTGTAGTGGCCTAACATGCCTGCCTGTCACGCAGGAGACCGCGGGTTCGAATCCCGTCAGCTCCGCCACAAATTAAGCAAACTGGGATTAAAGGGTTACCTTTAATCCCAGTTTGCTTTTGGTAAAAACTTGTTTGACACGGTTTTGTATCACGGGTACCATGGTTGCACATGCTACACATAGCTTAGGTTATCGGCTAGGAGTTGAGTCGGGTGATCCGATACAAGTTTTTAGGACATTCTACAGTGCTAGTTGAGATGCATCATGCTCGTTTTATTACGGATCCGATTGTGTCAAACAGAGCGCTCGTGGTGCGGAGAAAACGCCGGGCAGGGTATGATCCAGAGGATTTGGCCAACATAGATTTTGTCTTGTTATCTCATGCCCATTGGGATCATTTGGACCGGCCAACGTTACGCAAGATTGCGAAAAAAAGCAAGGCACGTGTGATTTGCCCCCATGGTCACCTCTCATTACTGTCCGACCTCGGCTTTACAGAAATTCATGAATTGTCTTTTGATGAGATATTACGTATTGATTCATTTTCATTTAGTTTGACGCCCGTTAATCATCGCGGTAAGCGCTGGCTTGAACGCTATCGCTTGTCATCCGGCTTGTTTGTCAAAGGACCCGACCATAGCTTTTGGTTTGCGGGTGACACAGGATATCGAAATGATTTTACGAGGGGTATGCAAAATACACTCCCTGACGTTGCACTGATTCCCATCGGTGCTTATGAACCAAGAGAGTGGTTTCACATGATGCATATGTCTCCGGAAGATGCTTTACAAGCCTTTGTCGATATTGAGGCTAGCTATATGCTTCCGATTCATTGGGGAGCCTTTAAAATGACACGTGAGGAAATTCATGAGCCTCCGATGGTTTTGCGTGAATTGGTGAAAAACCGTCCAGATTTGGAACGACGCATTTGGTGGCTTGAGCCCGGTGAAGCTAAAGAACTTGTGACGCAACAACAAGCAAAAGAAATTTTCAGTTGACAATTGGCATCTACTTGTTGTATCTTAATCCATGTCGCGCAATTGTTTGGCTCGGTAGCTCAGTCGGTAGAGCAGAGGACTGAAAATCCTCGTGTCGGCGGTTCGATTCCGTCCCGAGCCACCATGAAACGCAGTGTGCGGAAGTGGCTCAGGGGTAGAGCATCGCCTTGCCAAGGCGAGGGTCGCGGGTTCGAATCCCGTCTTCCGCTCCACTTTATGCCGTGGTGGCGGAATTGGCAGACGCAGCGGACTTAAAATCCGCTGGTCAGAGATGACCGTACGGGTTCAAGTCCCGTCCTCGGCACCATATTATATCATTCATAGGCGCAGGTTCTCGATCATTGAGACCTGCGCCTATGTTTTTTGCAGATCCACAGTAATGGGTGTGAATAGATGGCTAGAACAGGAAGAAGGAAGAAAAGTGCACTACGTTCAACAAGGAACGAAAACATTTCGCCGAATCAATCTAGCGCTGTTTCTTGGCGGGTTTGCGACATTTGCCAATCTCTATAGCACACAACCACTTTTGCCAATGTTCTCAAGCGAATTTCATATTTCGCCGACACTTGCAAGTTTATCTTTATCGGTAACTACGGTTGCTCTTGCCGTGTTTATGCTCGTGGCCGGATCGCTATCGGAGTCTTTTGGCAGAAGGCCAATGATGACACTAGGCATGGTTGGAACATCCCTGACTGCATTACTTATCCCGTTTTCTCCGAATTTCGGTATACTCGTCACACTGCGGATCGTAGAGGGAATTGTACTCGCGGGGTTACCGGCCATTGCCATGGCGTACCTTTCTGAAGAAGTCGATAAAAAGAGCCTTGGCATCGCTATGGGACTCTACATAAGTGGCAATTCCATTGGTGGCATGGCTGGACGTATCCTTATTGGCATTTTTACGTCATGGGTGTCTTGGCGCTTCGCCATTTTCATGATCGGCGTGATCAGTTTACTGTGCAGTGCCATTTTTGTAGGAGTACTTCCTGCGTCGAGAAACTTCGTCAAGCGACCGCTCATTTTGTCGACATTGTTGTCTTCTTTGATTCACCATCTTCGCGATCGAGGATTGGTGTACCTGTTTGTGGTGGGTTTCATGATAATGGGCAGCTTCGTTACTTTATTTAATTATATTGGGTATCGGTTAATGGGACCGCCATATGACTTAAGTCAAGGAGTGGTCGGATTTATATTTATCATTTATCTTACAGGTACATTTAGCTCAACATGGATGGGGAGATTGGCTGATCGCTTTGGTAGGCGAAAAGTACAGTGGATTGCCATTGTGATTATGCTATGTGGAGTACTTATCACGGAATTTTGGCCTTTGTGGCTTGTTATTGTCGGTATCGGCATCTTTACCTTCGGCTTCTTTGGGGCACATTCCTTAGCGAGCAGTTGGGTCGGGCGACGTGCGGTATCCGAAAAGGCGCAAGCGTCAGCGTTGTATTTGTTTTTCTATTATGCCGGCTCGAGTATTGGGGGAACATCTGGTGGCGAATTGTGGAGCGCCTATTCTTGGGGAGGAATCGTTGTGATGATATCTGTGATGTTACTTGTGGCGCTTCTGGTTACTCAGCGATTGTCTGCTCTTTACAAAAGAGAGGAAGCAGCGCAAACCTTGGCGCGTTAATTGTAGAGTATAATGCATTTCAATAGTAGAAAAAGACTGGTTAAAAGCATCTTTTTGGATGTGGTCATATATAGTCCTTTTTTGCGAGAATTACAATAATTAGAACTACAACGATATTCGATGAGAAGATGGGGGTATGAGCGTGAATTCACGATCAGGTGCGGATCTTTTATGTGACCTCTTGCACCAAGCTGGAGTTAACGTGATTTTTGGTTATCCCGGCGGTGCGGTATTACCTATTTATGATGCGCTCTATAACCATGCTATCGCCCATATTTTGACGCGTCATGAACAAGGTGCGATTCACGCTGCGCAAGGTTATGCAAGAGTATCGGGGCGTCCTGGGGTTGTGCTCGCCACTTCGGGGCCCGGCGCCAGCAACCTTATCACTGGCATTGCCGATGCGTATATGGATTCTACCCCATTGATAATTATAACGGGACAGGTTGAACAAAAGAAGATCGGAAGCGATGCTTTCCAGGAAGTCGATACGTATGGTCTGTCCATGCCCATCACAAAACATAATTATCAAGTGCGTGATGCGCGTGATTTGCCTCAGGTGATTGCTGATGCTTTTTATCTAGCTAGCACAGGACGACCAGGACCAGTTCTCATTGATGTACCAAAGGATGTGTCGAGCTCCATAATCTCCTTGAGCAACGAGGCCCTTAAAGCGCCTTGCCTGCGAGGCTATACACTTGTCAAAGAACCTCCGGAACAGATCATGCAAGTTGTTGCGGGCATGCTGAAAGAAGCCAAACGTCCATTGCTGATGACAGGCGGAGGCGTTATTACCGCAGGAGCAAGTGATCTGTTGCGTTCTTTTGTGCGCGAGACGGGGATCCCTGTGGTAAGTACGTTGATGGGGCTCGGTGCAGTAAACGCACTGGATGATTTATGCCTTGGGATGGCTGGTATGCATGGAACCTACGCAGCGAACCGAGCGATATCACAGTGCGACTTACTTCTTGCGATCGGTGTTCGCTTTTCAGATCGTGTGATTGGCAAACCCGGTGCGTTTGCACCTCACGCAAAGAAAATCCAGATTGACTTAGATCGAACAGAAATCGGCAAGAATGTACCGATTGATGTTCCTGTCTTGGCTGATGCTTTTGCAGCGCTAAAAAGACTAAACACGGATGCTTCGAAACTGGATATAGAATCATGGCACCAGGAGCTTTCTGTTTGGAAAACAAAATGGGCTCGTCCAGAGCCAACGAATAAGTTGCACCCTGTATACGTTATCGAACAGCTCGCCAAAGAAGCAAAAGAAGATGCCATTGTTGTTACGGATGTCGGTCAGCATCAGATTTTTGCGGCTCGCTTTTATCCACATCAAACGCCTCGGCATTTTGTTTCATCGGGTGGTCTTGGTACGATGGGATTTGGACTGCCCGCTGCGATAGGCGCACAACTAGCCAACCAGCGTGGTACGATTATCCTTATTAGTGGCGATGGTAGTTTTCAGATGAATTTGCGGGAATTGCAAACCATCGTTGACCATCGACTTCCAATTAAGATAGCTATTATGAACAACGGATATCTTGGTATGGTGAGACAGTGGCAAGAAATTTTTCATGATAAACGTTATGCGCAAAGTAAAATTACCTCACCTGATTTTGCCAAGCTTGCGCAAGCCTATGGAATTCTTGGACTTAAAGCAACCACGATTGGGGAAGCAACTGACGTTATTAAGCAGGCGCTTATGCATGATGGCCCTGTTGTAATGGATTTTTCAGTTCACGAACAGATTAACGTATATCCTATGGTACCTGCGGGAAAGAGTTATGATGATATGATTTTAGAGTGAGAAAGGAGATGTGTGTATGCCCACATCCTACCGTACAAAGCCCACGCGCATCGTGGTGGTTGGATCAGGCGCGGTCGGAGCGACAACCGCTTATACCCTGCTTTTACGCGATCGCGCTAATGAGATTGTCTTGATTGATACCAATCAGGAAAAAGCGCAAGGTGACGCGCTTGATATGAGCCATGGATCTCCGTTTGTTGGCGGTGTTAAAGTCTTTGCGGGTGATTATACCGATTGTGAGCGAGCAGATATTGTGATCATCACAGCAGGTGCCGCACAACGCCCGGGAGAAACTAGACAAGACTTGTTGAAAAGAAACATCAGTATTTTGAAGGACATCGTGCAAAGTGTGTTGCGCTATAATCCAAATCCCATTTTGCTTATAGCAACCAATCCTGTGGACGTTTTATCGTATGCAGCATGGAAACTTTCCGGCTTGTCGCACAAGCGTGTCATTGGATCAGGTACCGTTCTAGATAGCGCCAGATTTCGTTATTTGATCGGTGAAAAAGCGGGAGTTACTCCTAAAAGCGTGCACGGATACGTGATTGGCGAACATGGTGATAGTGAATTACCTGTATGGAGCAGAACAAACATCGTCGGGGCGCCTATCGTGCTGTCTGATCAAGAGCAAGATGAATTATTTTCCGCGACACGTAATGCAGCCTATCAAATCATTCAAGCTAAAGGATCTACAGCTTATGCCATAGCTCTAGCGCTTGATCGTATCTGTGCCTCTATCCTAGATAACGAACATGGCATTTTAAATGTTTCAACCTACCTTGAAGATTATTACGGGATCAGCGATGTATATCTTGGTTTTCCGACCATCCTAAGTGGCGGAGGTGTCAAAGGCATCGTAGACATTCAACTGTCGGAGAGTGAATTTGCTGCATTGCGGCGCTCTGCAGATTTCTTAAAAGAGCGCATCGCTGAATTGCCATTTTCCTAAAAGTAGAGTAACTAGGACGCTAGGACGGCCGTGATAAGGTCGTCCTATTATTTTTTCGTAGTAAAGGTTAAAGTTATATTGCAAATAAACATAAGATAGTTTATTATTTGACTTAAGATTCCTAGGTGTTGAAATAAATTAAAAGTAAGCGCCTTCCAACTGAAAGCGCTAGCACTAGGGATTGAAAACTGGAGGGGGTCCTCATTGATGAAATATAGTCGCTTAGTTGCAATCGGCTCATCGGCACTTGTTGCAATTACCATGACGGTGTCAGCAGCTTTGCCAGCCATGGCTGCCACTGGTCCAAAAGGTAATTTGCAAATTTTTAGTTGGTGGACTGGTGTAGCGAGTAGCAAAGCCTTGAAATCACTGATTAATGTGTACACCGGGGAATACAAAGGTATGAAAGTAACGAATGATGCTGTGGCAGGAGGAGCAGGTTCTAATGCCAAAGCTGTTTTAGCTAGCCGCATGGAGGCTGGAAATCCGCCGGGAACATTCCAAGTGCATGGCGGTGGTGGATCACTTTTATCATGGATTCAAGCAGGTGACATGACACCGCTCAATAGTCTTTATAAATCGCAAGGCTGGTACAAAGTATTTCCAAAATCTCTACTTAATTTGATCACGTACAAGGGCAATATCTATGCAGTTCCTGTTGATATGCAAAGGGCTAATGTGCTTTGGTTTAACCCTTCTATTTTCAAGAAATATCATCTTGCAGCACCTAAAACATTTCCGGCATTTTTCCATGATGCAGCCGTACTTAAAAAACACGGTATTACACCACTTGCTTTAGCCAACCATGGTAACTGGGAAGCTACTTTGCTCTTTAGTGATGTTTTATTGGGGACAGTGGGTACAG
>DAHWJX010000046.1:0-2861 GCA_027343965.1 Caryophanales bacterium
TGACTACGCCGAATCGCACGGTCTATCGCGTCTCAAACGCCCATTTCCAGGCCACAGGAACGAAATAAGCCACGACAGCCGGTTTATTTCAACTAATGCCAATCACTCAACCCATGTAGGCCAAAAGAACCGACTAATACCACCTTATTGGTTAGGAGCTGTACGTTTGCGTGATTTAGGAACGGCTTACATAAGACAGACCATACTTGGGCAATCATAAATCAGAGTATGTTGCCTTCTAAACTTTTCCATGAGGTGATGTAATTCGTGGTTCCCTTATGTACGCTGATCGTAGGTGCCTGCATGACAATGCAGTTATCGACACCTTGGTCCGTGTCGCGAGTCGTCTATAGTAACACGACTATGCAAATCACTCACCAGGTGGTATCAGCAAGTGCAAAAATTCGTGACATGTCATCACACCCTCGGCAAAGCAGGACAAAATCGCATCTCACAAAGAGGAGTGTAGTTAGTCACAACATCAAACAGCCTGCTTCTTTGAAGTCTATCGAGACCATGGCAGCATTGGCTCCCGTGCTAAGTTCTGCTGAAGGCACAGCAGCGTCAGCACATCATTTGGCGGTAGAAAAAACCTACCAATGTATGCTGACTGCCTACGGACCAGGATTTGAATCAACCGGGAAGCATCCCGGCGATCCAGCTTATGGCATCACAGCAAGCGGTCGTATCGCATTACCGCGTCATACCGTAGCAGTAGATCCACGCCTCATTCCACTTGGATCCTTAATGTACATTGACGGCATTGGCTACCGTGTCGCGGAGGACGTCGGCGGAGCCATACGCGGCCAACACATCGATCTGTATTTCCCAAATGACACAGATGCCGTGAAGTTCGGCGTAAAAAGCCACGTTAAAGTGTTTGTTTTCGCACATCCCAAATGAGTCATGCCAGACTGTCTTATCATTCACCACAACACCAACGCAGGAGCGAGATATTCACTGTCTTTCTCGCCCCTGCCATCATACAAGTGCAACGTACTGTCGTATAGCTTGAACAAATTGCAGTACCGCTGGCCAATAGGTCACAGCCTCTAAGACCTTATCTCTACTATTATCATCGTATTGTTGAATCAAAAGTGGCCGTAACGAGACAACAGCAATAATAGGATTAGCAATTTCTAGATCAATCACCTTCTCGTCCAATAAAATCATGACAATGTCCTTGTATCCGCCGGGATCTCGCATAATCAGCGCATCAATCAACACGTTGCCAATGTCAGCAATCAGTTCAATGACCACATGAACTTCGCGTTCAAGTGCTCTTATTATGATCTGTCCTCTCTGTGAAAAATTTCCCAATGAAAAATCTTCCAATGTGACATCGCCACTTTGCGTTGCTTTCCAATACGACACAGTGTCACGTAGTAGCATAACTTCCTTATCTAATTGAGCGCAAAGATGATCGATGTGTTGTTTGTGTTCTGTGGTAAGAAACAGACCAATCACTCCTCGTAATGAATGAAAATAATCCTTGTACCATTGTTTACTATACACGAAGTAATAAAATGAACCGAATGGATCATTTGTTTTGTATAAGACGAGCCTTGACGTTTACCTAGATGACTACACAAAAATTTTTCAAGATACCTTTCTTTCACCCGCCTGTTCGGTATAATAGTAGAGGATGATCTAATGGACTAATGGATTAATCCATTGCTTCGCGTTTCTATGGAGGGGGCGGATTTGCCGGTGACAGGATTGGTTATTCGCAAAAATGGGATACCCCTTTATGTACAGGTAAAGGAAAAGATCCTAGCCGACATAAGAAGCCATGTCTTCAAGGCTGGCGATAAGGTACCTACAGAACGCATCTTATCGGAGCAACTCAAGGTCAGTCGTAACACGGTCAGCCAAGCGTACCGAGAACTCGAAGCGGAAGGTATTTTGACATCGATGCAAGGCCGCGGAACTTTCGTATGTGCCCGGGATCAAACCGTCAAATTGACCAACAGACGAGATCTATTGAAAAAAGTCATCGACGTTGCTCTAGAGGAAAGTTTACAGCTAGGGTTTACCATCGATGAATTTTTGGAGCTTGCTAAGACGCAGGCCGAACAGAAAGCGGCATCTCTACATAAGGCACAAGTGGCCTTTCTAGAGTGTAACCGCGAGCAGGTAGAATATTTTTCTCGAAAATTGGAATTTGGAGGGGTGCACATACGGCCAGTCATTCTTGATGATTTAAAAGACCAAAATCGAGATGAATGGCACTACGTAGAAACAGCAGATCTTGTGGTTACCACCTTTTTTCACCTTGACGAAGTACAGGAATTGCTAGGCCGTTCGAGAGAGGTTCTGGCCATTTCCCTCGATCCTGAGTTAGAAACGATTGTGCGAATAGCACGTGTCCCCTCCGGATATCGTACTGGTTTAATTTGCCGCAGCGAAAACTTTGCCGCTAAAGTGAAAATGGCACTTGTGGAAGCAGGCCTTGATGAACTAAATGTTCAGGTTACCACAAGCAACATTGCGCAGGAACTTGCTACGTTCCTTCAAACAACCGATGTAGTTGTTGTTTCGCCGGGAAGAAGAAAAGAAATCGAGACATACTGTAAGAGACGGCAAGAGATCATTGATTTTGTCTTTAAGCCTGACGCGGCATCAGTAAATTTATTGCGCGCAGCTTTGGCGGATGTACGCCATGGTTGACCAAAATCTAGTGCGAAAAGCACTAGGAGGAGTGAAGCATCCATGTTGCAAGAACTATCGTGGAAAGTCGGAGGTCAGCAAGGAGAAGGTATTGATTCCACTGGAAAAACCTTTGCTACTTCGCTTAATCGTATGGGTTATTTTATTTATTCCTACCGTCATTTTTCATCTCGTATTAAAGGCGGTCATAC
>DAHWJX010000051.1:0-10062 GCA_027343965.1 Caryophanales bacterium
TGACTACGCCGAATCGCACGGTCTATCGCGTCTCAAACGCCCATTTCCAGGCCACAGGAACGAAATAAGCCACGACAGCCGGTTTATTTCAACTAATGCCAATCACTCAACCCATGTAGGCCAAAAGAACCGACTAATACCGCACCACGCGTTCGACACCTTCGACAAACCTATTCAGGTGTCTGAATTGTGGTACGGGCGACACGGCATATGGCAGTGCAGCAAAGGTAATCTTGAAACGTTTCAACGATCCAGAAATCAAGCGGATATCAGATCGTCGAAACGCCAAAATCGCGGGGCAACCCTTGGTGCCGGTTGTGAAGTGAATGGGCTAGTACAGCCATTCGTCACCGTTAACGGCCTGACTCTAGCTTGGGATACCGTAATTCCAAAAACGGAGAGCGAACAATAAGTGGACAATGAACCTAGATGATTTTGGGTAAGTTTTCCGTAAAGGCAAACCAACTGCTACGGTGAATTACGTATTTCACCACTCATTTGAATTTGTACCATGTGCAATACATGTCCCCTAAAAATCTGCACATATTGCTCCTCGTCGTGTAACCTAGGACATTCTATCATCGTCATAAGAGTAGCCTAGAACATGATTCGCCGTGGCAAAGGAGCCATCATACTATGAACCCCTCATCACTTTTACAACACCCTCGCACATGGCGATTCGCTTACGCAATTCCTAGGAAAATTCGATCGATGCACCAATCGCCTGCACCTTTAGACGTTGAGCCTAGAAGCATGCCAACGCCCGCTATAGCCTCGAAAAGAAATTATATGCCCGCGTTAGATGGTCTTCGGGCCATATCTGTCATGGCAGTGGTCGCCTATCACCTAAACTTCAGTTTTGCTCAAGGGGGGTTAATGGGCGTTGATGTATTTTTCGTTTTATCAGGGTTCTTGATTACAGACATTTTACTTCATGAATGGCAAGAGCACGGCAAAATTGACCTAAGACGGTTTTGGGTGCACCGCATGCGACGATTGTTGCCTGCGTTATTCACGATGCTGCTTCTCGTGGTTGGCTTTATGGCCATTACCGAACCCACTTATATCGAGAAGTTTTACGGGGATATTCTGGCGGCAGTCTTTTATGTAAGCAATTGGTGGCTAATTTTTCACCACGTTTCTTATTTTGCGCAGTATGGAGTACAATCTCCATTTCTGCACCTCTGGTCACTTGCTGTAGAGGAACAATTTTATTTGGTATGGCCTATTCTCTTACTCTTAGGACTGCATTTTTTACGACAGCAACGCTGGTTATTTTTGCTCATCGTCCTTATGTCGACGGCATCTGCCCTAGCGATGGCTTTCTTGTACCAACCGTTTATGGATCCAAGTCGCGTATACTACGGAACGGATACTCGTGCCTTCTCCTTGTTCATTGGAGCAGCATTGGCATTTTTATTGGCTCGTCAAAAACATCGGCAAAGCCCCGTTAAAAAAATGCCCTGGATCTTAGATGCCCTTGGTATCCTATCTCTGTTTCTGCTTCTATCTATGATGATCTTTAGTAATGAGTATGAGCCGGCGCTCTACCAAGGTGGAATAGTTTTCCTATCTCTAGTCAGCGCCGCCTTAATCGCTGTGCTTGCCCATCCTGGCAGTCGACTTGGCGCGGTGTTTCGTTTGCAACCTTTACGCTTTCTTGGAAAGCGTTCTTACGGTATCTATCTATGGCACTATCCCATCATCGTGTTGACCACTCCTGTCACCACTGCAGCAGGTTCTAACGCATTGCTCACCACTTTCCAGATCACAGTGAGCGTTGTTGTCGCGAATTTATCCTGGCGATTTATCGAAACACCCATTCGTCACTATAAGTTCCCCTTGGCCATTCGATATATAACAGCAAGAAATCAATCGGGCAAATTTCTAAAGCGTAGCCTGACGGTGTTTACCTGCTTCGCTTTCCTGATTCTAGTTGTCGGATACGCAGACTTACACAAGATGTCAATGATGAACAGGGCTTCTGCCAAGATCATTCAAGCAGGTCAGATGTTGCCAAAAATAGGTCAATCACCACCAAATACAGTTATAACCAATCATTTCAAGCCTTCTCAGCATCATAGTGACCCCAACGCTATACGGGTACACCATGTAGCACCTGAAATAGGCAAAGAGGTTACATCCATTGGCGATTCCATTATGATAGACATAAAGCCCTACCTAAAGCGAAATTTACCGGGTATTTGGGTGGATGGCATGGTTGGAAGGCAGATGTACCAATTGGGGACCACTTTGACGCAATTACGCGCACACGGATATTTACGCTCCCATCTCATTATCGAATTAGGAACGAACGGTCCTTTTGATGAATCATCGATTGCTACGTTGCTACGTAGACTTCATGAGAAAAAGATTGTCATCGTAAATACACGCGTACCGCGTCCTTGGCAAGAAACAGTAAACGATAGCCTAGCACAGCTCGCCGCACAAGTGCCACACGCCATCCTTGTCAATTGGTATACAGCAAGCGCCAATCACAACGCTTATTTTTACCCTGATGGGGTGCATCTTGATCCCCAAGGCGCAACAACTTTAGCACGACTCGTGACAATAGCAATGAAATCTTAGTGGGGTTGGCGCACAGAAAGAAGAGATCAAGCATAAATTTAGGTGAACCCATCGATGAGCCAACTAGGGGATACAGTGAACTGGCTCATTCGGTGGGTTCCGAATCGTTCTCCTGCCAACCAAACGTACGTAAGAAGGACTTATCCTGACGATCTAGTCGAACAGCTTGCAAAAGTTCTGGTCGCTTACGCAATGTGACAAGCAACGACTGTTGACGTCGCCACATCGCAATATTCGCGTGATGACCAGACAGCAAAATATCAGGCACTTTCCACTCACGAAACTTTGATGGTTTCGTATACTGAGGAAATTCAAGCAAGCCATTTGAAAAGGAATCATCGACTGCGCTTTGTTCATTGCCTAAGACGCCTGGCAAAAGACGCGCTACGGCATCGATCACAACAAGAGCAGGAAGTTCCCCGCCAGTCAGCACATAATCTCCGATGGATAATTCGTCATCGACGAGATGCTCGCGAATCCGTTCATCGAACCCCTCATAGTGACCACTGATAAAAATGATATGATCCAAAGAGGCAAGTTCTTGCGCGATCCGTTGAGAAAAAATCCGTCCCTGCGGCGAGAGCAGAATCACTTTAGGAGATACCGTAGAAGTTGAAGCCGACTTCGCGAGCAACGATTCCACCGCCAAAAAAATAGGCTCTGGCTTTAACACCATGCCTGCTCCGCCGCCAAATGGCGTATCATCAACCGTCTTATGCCGATTCATCGCAAAATCACGATAATTCACGATGCCAACATCAAGATATCCTTGCTTGATAGCTCGACCGACGATACTTGATTTTAGCGGAGCCTCAAACATCTCAGGGAATAAAGTCAAAACATCGATTCGCATCAACTCAATCTAACAACCCCGGCATGACATAAACATCCATTCGCTTTTGCGCAATGTCCACGTGACGTATGCAATCAGGGATCGCAGGCAAAAGCACTTCCATTCCAAGGCCATTTTTAACCACGTACACATCATTAGCACCTGGCGAGAGTACATCCACAAGCGTACCCAAAATAGCACCATCCTCAACAGACACTACCGTACATCCGATCAAATCGCGAACAAAGTAGTGTCCTTCTGAGAGATCAGGCAGTTGCTCACGAGAGATGAACAAGTCCATGCCACGACACTGCTCGGCTTCATCAATCGTATTGATCTCCTCAAAACTCACGACATACACATTTTTTTGCAACCGACCCGACCGTACATGTACCACTTGTGGTGGGCGGTGATTACCTTGCATCGTCAGAACAGACCCTTTTGCAAAACGCAGGTGAGGGAAATCTGTTCGCGAGAGCACGCGCATCTCGCCTTTTAGCCCATGCGTACCAACAACTGAACCTACTGTGAACATCTCTGCGTCCAGAAGACCTCACCCACCTAACTTTTACATTTTTCAGTTTGCCATGTCACCATTTTGACGGATTTCCACGACAATACCATCTTTAACGATAATTTCAGCACCTAACAAAATCTTTTCCCATGATGCGCCCACTTCAACATCCACAGAGGTTTCAACTTGGCCATTCGGTACTTCGGATCCAATATCCATTTGTTGAATTTGTGATAACTGTTGAATCATTTGTTCGCGGCGTTCTTCGCGTTGTGCGCGCTCCGTTTCAATACGTTCCTGGGCTTGCGCTACAGCCACGTCACCTTGCTTTTCCGCATCGCGAATCCATTGTTTACCGCGAAATTCCAATTCTTCCAGCTCGGCAATTGTTGCATTAATTAAACGACGCAATTCGGCAAGCCACGCTTGCTTGGTTTCTTCGGTCAATATGTACTTCACGGCAACTGGCTGACGAATCGTTAACAAAGGGTTATCCTCCTTATGCATGTCCAAATAAGCATCAAACCACAAGGGTCCAGACGTTTGTCTCGACCCTTGTCATCAATTTACTTCGATGTGAACACGCCGGTTTTCTTGCAAAGCCGCAGCAGAAACTACAGTACGCATCGACTTGATGATGCGTCCACCTTTTCCGATGATCTTTCCCACGTCACCCGATGCAACAGACAACTCATAGACCGTGGCACGTTCACCCTGCACTTCGTGCACTTGAACATCATCCGGGTTATCAACGAGGTTACGTGCAATCAATTCAACGAGTTCTTTCACGGTGATCCCGCCTTCGACTGGTCCGTGCTAACGATCAAAACCAAAAACTTACTTGCTAAGACGCTGTTCATGCACCTTTTTCATGATTCCAGACATGCTCAACAAATTACGCGCTGAGTCAGAAGGTTGTGCGCCAGTTCCCAACCAATACAATGCACGGTCTTCTTTGATATTGATTTGTGCTGGGGTCGTTAAAGGATTATAGGTGCCAATCTCTTCGATAAACCGACCATCACGAGGCGACCTTGAATCGGAAACCACCACACGATAAAACGGAGCTTTTTTAGCACCCATACGTTTTAAACGAATTTTTACTGCCATCGTTTTCACCTCCTTGATGAAGTATCCGAAATCATTTGCATCAATGACAGCCATGCGTCATTTGCGACGCTTGCCACCGTGTGGAAAAGGTAATCCGCCTTTTTTACCCATGGATCCCATAGCACCCGCTAAACTGCCTAGGCCCTTCTTGCCGCCCTTGGCCAAGGAAGAAAATTGTTTCATCATTTTACGCATCTCTTCAAACTGGCGTAAAAGCTGATTGACATCTTTGACCTGCGTACCGCTGCCTTTGGCAATTCGGATACGTCGGCTGGAGCTTTTAGTCACAAGCTCAGGCTTTGCACGTTCTGCCTTTGACATCGAGAGGATAATTGCTTCAACCTTACTCATTTGAGAACCATCCACGGCACCTGCAGGCAATTGTTTTAACTTACCCATGCCAGGGAGCATACCTAGTAATTGATCGAGCGGTCCCAACTTGCGAACTTGTTGTAATTGCGCCAGAAAATCATCTAACGTAAATTCGTTTTTAAGAAGTTTTGCTTCAAGTTCCTTAGCTTGCTTTTCATCGATCGTTTCCTGTGCCTTTTCGATCAGCGACAGCACATCGCCCATCCCTAAAATCCGCGACGCCATACGATCGGGATAAAAGGGTTCAAGTGCATCTGTCTTTTCACCGGTTCCAACAAACTTGACGGGACATCCAGTTACATGACGAACTGTCAGTGCTGCCCCGCCGCGCGTATCGCCATCAAGTTTTGTCAGGACGATCCCCGTAACTGACAATTGACTATGAAAGTGCTCAGCTACCGTAATCGCATCTTGCCCTGTCATAGCATCAATCACAAGCAAGATCTCATGCGGTTGGGCAATATCTTTCATCACAGATAACTCTTGCATCAATGTCTCATCAATGTGCAATCGACCAGCCGTGTCGATAATAACATAGTCATTACCTGCTCGACGAGCTTCTTCCATCGCATCACGTACGATATCAGGAGGCGATATGTGATTACCTGGTGCATAGATCGCTACGTCAATTTGCTGCGCCAAAATTCGCAACTGATCAATGGCCGCCGGGCGATAGATATCAGCTGCCACCAAAAGTGGACGTCTATGCTCCTTAATCACGAGATGCCGTGCAAGTTTCGCCGCAGCCGTGGTTTTCCCTGCACCTTGCAATCCAACTAACATAACAACAGTCGGCGGCTTGGCAGCTCGCGCAATTCGCTCCTGTTCACCGCCCATGAGTGATACTAACTCGTCGTGAACAATTTTCACGACTTGTTGCGCAGCGGATAAGCTCTGTAAAATCTCTTGGCCCACCGCTTTTTCACGGACTCGTTCTGTAAACTCCTTTGCGACGGCATGGTGTACGTCAGCTTCTAAGAGGGCTCTGCGAATCTCGCGCATCGCATCTTTGACATCATCTTCTGTCAATCGCCCTTTGCTGCGCAATTTTTGAAAAGCCCCTTGCAAACGCAAAGAAAGCGCATCAAACATGACGTAGTCACCACCTGTCGTCGATCTCTTTACAACAACTCGTTCATTAACTTGGATATATGATCATCATGAATACCTAAGGACGTGAGTCGTTCTTGAAGTTTTTGCAGGGTAATACGTCGTTTCAATAAACTGTCTAAAAGATGCAGTTTATCCTCAAAATCCGTAAGTTGTTGAACCGTACGGTGTACGATATCATGAACAGCTTGCCGCGAAATGGATAAATGATCTGCAATCTCCGCGAGCGAAAAGTCTTCAAAATAGTACAGTTCAAACGTTTCTCGCTGGCGTTCTGTTAACATCAAACTATAACAGTCATAAAGAAGATGAGCTTGAACCGCTTTATCCAACTGACCGATCACCTTTCAAGACATTGCCTATCGTACTAAATAACGTATCGCCTGTCAAGTAGTTATACTTGTCAGGTATGGTCCTCGTCAACCCAAGTTGCACCACTAAAAAGCGCTTGCGCATAACCCCCCGCTGAGAACGGTTGAAGATCATCAATACTTTCACCGAGACCTATCCATTTAACAGGAATTTGCAGTGCCTGTTTAATGCCGATCACAACACCCCCTTTGGCTGTACCGTCAAGTTTCGTCAACACGATACCTGTTACTTTCGCGACGTCGCCAAATAACTTCGCCTGCGTTATAGCATTTTGCCCAGTCGTCGCATCAAGCACTAAGAGAACTTCATGGGGTGCACCAGGTAATTCCCGTGCGATTATGCGGTACACCTTCTCTAGCTCTTCCATGAGATTCGCCTTATTTTGTAAACGCCCAGCTGTATCGCATAGAAGAATATCGGCTCCGCGCGCCTTTGCCGCATTGATTGCATCAAAGATTACAGCAGCTGGATCAGACCCTGTGGTTTGCCGAATGACATCCACAGACGCGCGTTCGCCCCAAATGATCAATTGTTCGATCGCCGCTGCGCGAAACGTGTCACCAGCTGCGAGTACCACTTTTTTGCCCGCATCGCTCCATTTTTTTGCCAGCTTACCAATCGTTGTCGTTTTGCCAACACCGTTGACACCGACGAAAAGGATTACCGTGGGCCCCGGTGACGCGAGAGTAAGAGGTTCAGGATCCTCACCAAGGATCTCCACGATAGCTTCTTGCAGTACAGGAACCAATTGATCAGCCGTCTCCAATTTTTTACGACGAGCTTCTTTTTGCATCCGGTCCAGCAAGAACTGAGTAGTTTCAAAGCCGATGTCGGCGGCAAGCAACGTTTCTTCGAGTTCATCATAAAGATCTTCGTCAATACGTCTTCTACGTAAAATTGTTTCAACACGATCAGTAAACGCTTGCCTGGTTTTTGTCAAACTTACTTTCAAACGATCAAAAATGCCCACCATCAAGGCCTTCTTTCTCTAGAACTGCATTATCAAGCCGATTCAACGGAATCATCTTCTTCATCGATGACCCGTACAGACACGAGTTTTGAAACGCCTGACTCCTGCATCGTGACCCCATAGAGAACATCAGCTGCTTCCATGGTACCTCTGCGATGCGTAATGACAATAAACTGTGTTTGCGCGGAAAATTCCTGTAAATAAGAAGCGAATCGAGCTACATTTGCTTCATCAAGGGCAGCCTCTACTTCATCAAGAACACAAAATGGCACAGGTCGCACCCGCAAAATCGCAAACAACAGAGCGAGTGCCGTCAGCGCCCTTTCCCCACCACTTAACAACGACAATGATTGCATTTTCTTGCCTGGTGGTTCGGCGACAATTTCGATACCTGACCCAAGTGGATCTTGTTCATCAAGCAAAAACACATCGGCCTTTCCGCCGTCAAAAAGGGAAGAAAATACAAAGCGGAACTGTTCTCTGACCTGCGAGAACACATCCATAAAGCGATGCGCCATTTCCTCATCGATTCTCTCAATTAATTGTTCAAGTTGCGCTTGTGCTTCAAGCAAGTCCTGCTCTTGCGTTTGTAAAAACGCATAACGCTCTTCAAGACGTTCCAACTCTTCGATCGCACCCAAACGAATGTCAGGGAAAGCCTCCAAAGCCCGGCGCAAGGATTGAACTTTTGGACGCAAATCGCTAGGTTGTTCTGTCACAGGATATTTTTCTTTGGCAAGTTCCAAACCAAGTCCATGTTCATCTCGCAAGAGTTCCATTTTTCCTTCGAGTTCCGTTTCCATGCGGCTAACATTCAATTCATGATTGTGCATTTCTTCTTGAAGTCCATGCAAGTCTGTGAGTAAATTATTGCGTTTACTTTCGCCTTCTTCAAGTGCGCGAATGCGTACTTCGCGCAAAGTTCGCATAGCACTCAAGTCGCGCTGTACACCATCGCGAATTTCTTCGGCACCTTTTCCCGCTTGATCATAGGCTGCCAGTTCTTGACGCAACTGGCTCAAGCGCTCTTGCGTTTTAGCAGTTTCCGAGTCAACGCGATCTGACTCTTGCGCTAGATGAATCTTGCGTTTTTTTAACTGATCCATCGCCAGCTGCATGCCTCGAACCATTTCCTGGCGCTGTCCAACTTCGACTTTTAGCGCCGTGATACGGTCCTTTTGATCCGATTGTGCATCTTCAAGTGCAGACAACGTTTGCTCGAGCTGGGCTATTTCCTGTTCTATCTGTAAAACGGCTTCATGAGCCTGTGCGAGTCTGTTTTGAAAAAACACAAGTTTGTTCTTCGCTTGTTCGATATCTTGACTTATACGTTCATTCTCCGCTTCACGAGCCATGTCCTGCCCTTGTAAAGCCTGTAGTTGAACATCAAGACGCACTTGGTTTGCCTGATGTTCGCGAACAGCATGATCACACGCGACAAGGTCTTGTTGCCATACAGCTATGTCACGCTTATCTTGCTGCACCTGTAGTACAAGTGACTCACGTTCTTCTGTAAGGTGTCGCAAGTTCACTTCAAGTTCCGTTTCACGGCTTACCAGGGAATCAATCTCACGAGACCGGCTTAAAAGACCGACACCACTTTTCGCAACGCTTCCCCCTGACATCGAGCCGCCAGGATTGACCACGTCGCCTTCTAATGTCACCACACGCACTCTGTGTTGCAACACTCGCGCAATCGTATTGGCCTGCGCAAGACCTATCGCCACAATCGTATTGCCAAGGAGCCAATCAACGACGTGCCGATAGACGGCATCTGCCATGACAAGTTCAGATGCAACGCCGAGAAAGCCACTCGCTGAACGAACCATCTGCAAGTCATGTAAAGGAATTTTACGTCCTTTGATCGTCTCAAGAGGCAAAAATGTAGCGCGTCCGAGTTGACGCTTTTTCAAATAATCAATCGCTTTTCGAGCATCTGCTTCGGTGGCCATGACAATATTTTGCATGGCTCCGCCTAACGCCGTTTCAATCGCACGTTCATGTTCTTGCTCTACTTTAAAAAGATCAGCCACCGCCCCGTGTACACCCGTAAGTTTATGACCATCTCCAGCTAACAAAACCGCCTTGGGACCGCCTGCAAATCCATCTCGCTCATGTTGCAGTTCTTGAAGAGTTTTTAGCCGGCTTTGTGCTGCAAAAAGCGTCCGTTCCAACTCATGCTCGGCCGCAGAG
>DAHWJX010000056.1:0-1687 GCA_027343965.1 Caryophanales bacterium
TACAACGGATCCTCTTTTTTGGTGACACTACCGATTGCAAACAAAAGCACGGCTGTCTTTATTCCGGATAAGATAGCATCCGAAGTTCGTGGAGACAGTGTGCGCGAAAAGGCACGAAGAGCCGTGTCCATGTTTCTTGAACTACATGGCATACAGTGTGGAGGTCATTTAAGCATTGCGTCAGACATACCTATCGGCAAAGGCATGGCCAGCAGTTCTGCTGATATTGTGGCCTCGTTACGAGCCGTAGCTGATGTATATCGTCTTACATGCTCAGCAAGACTTATCTCTCAGATCGCATGCAAAATCGAACGCACAGATGGGGTAATGTATGATGGCATTGTGTTGTACAATCCGAAAAACGGACGTTTGATAAAAAAAATGTCAGTGTTCCCGCCGATAGTGCTACTTGGTATCGATGGTGGTGGGCAAATTGACACTGCGCAATTTCATCATAAAGGTGCAGGGTATCGCTTGTCTGAGCAAACTCGACTGATGCACGCTTTGCAATGCTTGCTACAAGGCGTGAAAAGGCAAAACACTGCGATGATTTTTCGCGCTGCCACGATGAGTGCGATGATTAACCAAAGGCTACTTCCTAATCCTTATTTTGATAGGGTCAATCGGCTCGCAGTTGGGTACGGTGGAGGACTGGTCGTTGCACATAGTGGAACCGTGATTGGGCTGTTATTGGATCCAAACAGATTACGTCAAGATGAGATTCAACATGCAACGCAAGAATTTTCACAACAGACAGGGCAAAAGTTGATGATCACACAGATGTTGACATGGTAAATCACGAAATAACGTGTTATCTTATAGGCTATAAACTTATATCTCGGGAGCTTGGTTGAGCCAGGCTGAGAGGGTAGTCGTGATACTACCGACCGTCGACCTGATCTGGATAATGCCAGCGGAGGAATAAAGCCTTAGGGTTCATGAGGGAACCCAGCGACCGCTTCATTATGAAGTGGTTTTTATTTTGACGAAAAGAGGGATTGCATTGACGAATCCGCAAGATGAAGTACATCATTCATTGTCTTCATGGCCTGGTAGCAAAAAGGCGTATATCCCCGGGAGTCGATCAGATCTGTTGGTGCCGGTTCGGCAAATTGAGCTTCATCCGACAGAGGCACGTCATGGTGTAGAGGAGAATCCTCCGATTCAAGTCTATGATACGAGTGGTCCGTATACGGATAAATCATACACCGTCGATTTTACCGTTGGATTGCCTTCAATACGATCGTCATGGATCAAAGAGCGAGGAGATAGTGAGGCCTATGAAGGTCGATCTATAAAACCGCAAGACAATAGCGAACGAACAGATCATCCAGCGAGTGACGCTGTTTTTCCTGGCTTAAGACGTCAACCACTGCGTGCAAAAGTAGGTTCCAATGTCTCGCAAATGCATTATGCAAGAAAGGGAATCATTACGACAGAAATGGAGTTTGTGGCCATTCGTGAGCAAATGGATCCCGAGTTTGTTCGCAGTGAAATTGCCTGTGGACGGGCTATTATCCCTGCTAATATCAATCATCCTGAATGCGAGCCTATGATCATCGGGAGAAATTTCTTGGTGAAAATCAATGCGAACATTGGCAATTCTGCGGTATCTTCCTCCATTAATGAAGAAGTGGAGAAAATGACATGGGCAACCCAATGGGGTGCTGATACCATTATGGATCTA
>DAHWJX010000057.1:0-12937 GCA_027343965.1 Caryophanales bacterium
AATGAGGTCAAGGTTGGCCCCGTTTTTCTTTGTTTTCGTTTCACGGAAGCCAGCAACTTGGTATGAGGGGTGACCGATTTGCAAGGACACGTAGAGCAGTACGGACGGCGCGCGCGCAGGACGTACTCCCGAGTGGCGGAAGTATTGGAGCTTCCGAATCTCATCGAGATTCAGCAGAAGTCATACGAGTGGTTTTTACGAGAAGGACTTCGGGAGATGTTTCAGGACATCTCGCCAATTCAAGATTTTACGGGTAACCTCGTGCTTGAGTTTATCGACTATAGCCTTGGTGACCCGAAGTATAGTGTTGACGAAAGTAAAGAGCGCGATGTAACCTTCGCTGCTCCACTTCGTGTTAAAGTGCGGTTGCTTAACCGTGAGACTGGCGAAGTGAAAGAGCAGGAAGTTTTTATGGGCGATTTTCCGATCATGACGGAAACCGGAACGTTTATCATCAATGGCGCGGAACGCGTCATTGTCAGTCAGCTTGTGCGTTCACCGAGTGTGTATTTTAATGCCAAGATTGACAAAAATGGCAAACGTACGTTTAGCGCCACGGTCATTCCTAACCGCGGAGCGTGGTTAGAGCTTGAGACCGATGCTAAAGATATTATTTATGTGCGCATCGATCGTACGCGCAAGATTCCGGTGACGGTATTGTTGCGTGCGCTCGGCTTTTCAAGTGATGCAGAAATTATCACCCTGCTTGGTGAAGATGATTATCTGCGCAACACACTTGAAAAGGATAATACGGATTCTACCGAGAAGGCCCTACAAGAGATTTATGAGCGTTTGCGCCCGGGAGAACCTCCGACGGCAGAAAATGCGCGTAATTTGTTGGCTTCGCGGTTTTTTGATCCTAAACGGTATGACCTTGCGAACGTGGGTCGCTATAAGATCAATAAGAAATTACATTTGAAAAATCGACTTCTAAACCAGCGCTTGGCGGAAACCCTGATCGATCAAGAGACGGGTGAAGTCCTGGCTGAGGCGGGGCAACTGGTAGATCGTCGATTGCTTGACAAATTAATGCCATATCTGGAAAGTGGCATGAATAGTCGTTCCTATCGCCTTGGCTCCACGTTGACGGAAGACATGAACGTTCAAGTTCAGGAGATTCTGATTTTTAGTCAGTTGGAAGACGGTAAGCCGATTAAAGTGATTGGCAATGGCGTGATCGACAAATCCGTCAAGCATATCACCCCGTCGGATATCATCTCATCGATCAGCTATTTCATGGATCTGCTTCACGGAGTGGGTGCGACAGACGATATCGATCATCTGGGCAACCGTCGTTTGCGGTCTGTTGGTGAACTTCTTCAGAATCAATTTCGCATTGGCTTATCACGAATGGAACGCGTCGTGCGCGAACGGATGTCCATTCAAGATGCGAATGCGATCACACCGCAGGCTTTGATTAATATTCGTCCGGTTATTGCGGCGATCAAAGAGTTCTTCGGAAGCTCTCAGTTGTCACAATTTATGGATCAAACGAACCCGCTTGCTGAACTTACGCACAAACGCAGACTTTCTGCGCTCGGTCCTGGTGGTCTTACGCGAGAACGTGCCGGGTTTGAAGTTCGTGACGTTCACCCGTCTCACTACGGCCGCATGTGCCCGATCGAGACGCCGGAAGGTCCGAACATTGGACTGATTAACAGTTTGTCGAGTTTCGCACGCATCAATGAGTATGGTTTTATTGAAACCCCCTATCGACGCGTCGATCCGGATACCGGCGTGGTCACAGACCACATTGATTATCTGACAGCCGATGAAGAGGATGCTTATGTGATTGGACAGGCGGTTGCGAAACTCAATGCATTGGGTGCATTCGCCGAAGATGAGCAGATCGTTCGCTATCGTGGAGATATTCTCACGATGCCTAAAGAACGTGTGGATTATACGGACGTTTCCCCAAAACAGGTTGTGTCTGTCGCTACGGCGATGATTCCCTTTTTGGAAAACGACGATGCCAACCGCGCTCTGATGGGATCGAACATGCAACGACAGGCTGTGCCGCTACTTGTGACTGAAGCCCCGTATGTCGGGACGGGAATGGAATACAAGGCAGCTAAAGATTCTGGTGTCGCAATTGTGGCCAAGCGTTCTGGTGTCGTTGAACGTGTAACGGCAAATGAAATTTTGATTCGTACGCAACACGTTGTTGATGGGCAAGTCGTGAAGGGCGATCTTGACCGCTATAAAGTGGCCAAATTTATGCGTTCCAATCAAGGCACCTGCATCAATCAACGTCCCTTGGTACGTTTTGGTGAGCATGTCAATCGCGGTGACATTATCGCTGATGGACCGGCTACTGATCAAGGCGAGCTCGCTTTAGGCCGTAATATCCTCGTCGCATTTATGACATGGGAAGGCTACAACTACGAAGATGCTATTTTGCTTAGTGAAAAGTTAGTCAAAGATGATGTCTATACCTCGATTCATATTGAAGAGTATGAGTGTGAGGCGCGCGATACGAAACTTGGTCCAGAAGAAATTACGCGTGATATACCTAATGTTGGCGAAGATGCACTGCGTAACCTTGATGATCGAGGCATCATACGTATCGGTGCGGAAATCTTCGCTGGTGATATCCTCGTCGGCAAAGTTACACCGAAAGGTGTCACAGAACTTACCGCTGAAGAACGCCTTTTGCACGCTATTTTTGGCGAGAAGGCCCGCGAAGTTCGCGATACATCGCAGCGTGTGCCAAACGGCGGTGCGGGTATCGTGGTTGACGTCAAGGTTTTTACCCGTGAAAACGGCGATGAACTACCACCTGGTGTCAATGAACTTGTGCGTGTCTACATTGCGCAAAAGCGTAAGATTTCTGAAGGCGATAAAATGGCTGGACGTCATGGTAATAAGGGTGTCGTCGCACGCATCATGCCAGAAGAGGATATGCCGTTTCTACCCGATGGTACGCCAGTAAACGTCGTCTTGAATCCACTTGGTGTTCCTTCTCGGATGAACATCGGGCAAGTGCTGGAAACACACCTTGGTATGGCTGCTAAAGCGCTCGGAATTCATGTGGCAACACCCGTGTTTGATGGTGCACATGAAAATGATGTTTTTAATGCCCTGGAAGAAGCAGGACTCGCTCGCGACGGGAAAACTGTCTTGTACGACGGACGCAGCGGTGAACGATTTGATGGTCGAGTTACCGTTGGTTATGTGTACATGCTGAAACTTCACCATCTTGTTGACGATAAGATCCATGCCCGTTCCACTGGTCCTTACTCCTTGGTTACTCAACAGCCTCTTGGTGGTAAGGCACAATTTGGCGGACAACGCTTTGGCGAAATGGAAGTATGGGCGCTGGAAGCTTATGGTGCTGCCTACACGTTGCAAGAGATATTGACCGTCAAATCCGATGATGTCGTCGGTCGTGTGAAAACGTACGAATCGATCGTCAAAGGTGAGAATGTTCCGGAACCTGGTGTTCCTGAATCCTTCAAAGTTCTTATTAAAGAGTTGCAAAGTCTTGGTTTAGATGTGAAGATTCTTGCCGGAGATGAGCAGGAGATCGCCATGAAGGAAAGCGATGATGATGACGATACTACCGAGAAGCTTAACTTCAGTTTGGAGATGCGAGAGGTCGGCGAAGATTAAGAGGGAGGGACCTTTTTGCTAGATGTCAATAACTTTGAGTTTATGAAGATCGGTCTTGCCTCGCCGGAAAAGATCCGCTCCTGGTCGCATGGTGAAGTAAAAAAACCGGAAACCATCAACTACCGAACGTTAAAGCCGGAAAAAGAAGGTCTCTTTTGCGAGAAGATCTTTGGCCCAACGCGTGATTGGGAGTGCCATTGCGGTAAGTACAAGCGCGTTCGTTACAAAGGTGTTGTATGTGATCGTTGCGGTGTGGAAGTGACGCGAGCCAAGGTTCGCCGTGAACGGATGGGCCACATTGAATTGGCGGCTCCTGTCAGTCACATCTGGTATTTTAAAGGTATCCCGAGCCGTATGGGACTTGTTCTTGACATGTCTCCGCGCTCTCTTGAAGAAGTGATCTACTTCGCATCGTACGTCGTCACCGATCCGGGGGACACGCCGCTTGACAAAAAGCAACTGCTGACGGAAAAGGAATATCGCAGTTACCGTGAAAAATACGGATTGGCTTTCGAAGCTGGCATGGGTGCCGAAGCGATTAAGAAATTATTGCTCGCCATCGATTTGGACCGTGAGATTGACCAACTACGTGAAGAATTGCGCTCTGTTCAAGGCCAACGTCGCAATCGTGCGATCAAACGTCTTGAAGTACTGGACGCATTCAAACAATCAGGCAACGAACCCAGTTGGATGATTCTTGATGCGCTTCCGGTTATCCCACCGGATTTACGTCCGATGGTACAGTTGGATGGTGGACGTTTCGCGACGTCTGACTTAAATGACTTGTACCGTCGTGTAATTAACCGCAATAACCGTTTGAAAAAACTGCTTGACCTTGGGGCGCCTGACATCATCGTGCAAAACGAGAAGCGGATGCTGCAAGAAGCGGTAGATGCTTTGATCGACAATGGTCGACGTGGCCGTCCTGTTACAGGTCCTGGCAATCGCCCGTTGAAGTCACTGTCTCATATGCTTAAAGGTAAGCAAGGTCGTTTTCGTCAGAACCTGCTTGGTAAACGGGTCGATTATTCAGGTCGTTCTGTTATCGTCGTAGGTCCTGAGCTCAAGATGTACCAATGTGGCTTACCCAAAGAGATGGCGCTCGAATTGTTTAAGCCTTTTGTTATGAAGGAACTCGTTGCGCAAGGGCTTGCTCATAATATTAAGAGTGCCAAGCGTAAAGTGGAGCGCATTTCGCCTGAAGTCTGGGATGTGCTAGAACAAGTGATTACGGAGCACCCGGTGTTACTTAACCGCGCACCGACGTTGCACCGTCTAGGTATTCAAGCGTTTGAACCGATCCTTGTGGCCGGTCGTGCGATCAAGTTGCATCCGCTTGTGTGTACAGCGTACAACGCTGACTTTGACGGTGACCAAATGGCTGTTCACGTACCGCTAGCAGCTGAAGCACAGGCTGAAGCGCGTTTGCTGATGCTTGCGGCACATAACATCTTGAACCCAAAAGACGGTAAACCTGTCGTTACACCAACGCAAGACATGGTGCTTGGATCGTACTATTTGACGATCGAACGTGAAGGGGATTTGGGCGAAGGGCGCGTATTTTCCTCGCCTGATGAAGCGGTTCTTGCTTATAGTAACAACCAAGTCACGTTGCATTCACGCATTGTATTGCCGACGCGCACCATTGGAAAAACGTCATTTACGCCAGCACAGGACGATGCTTTGTTTATCACGACGGTGGGTAAGCTGTTGTTCAATGAGATTTTGCCAGTGGACTTTCCGTTTATCAATGTCGCGGATCGCAAGAACCTTTTACATGGCACCCCAGATGATTACTTCATCTTTGAACGTGGTGAAAATGTCAAGGAGCGCGTTCTTGCCCTGCCGTATAAAGGCGCTGTGGTGAAGTCGTTCTTGGGAACGATAATTGGAGAATGCTTTAGCCGTTATGGAACAACCCAGACGGCCGAAATTCTCGACCGTGTCAAGCGTCTTGGTTTTAGCTTTTCGACTCGAGCAGGTATTACGATCAGCGTGGCTGATATCTATGTGCCCGGACAAAAACAAGTTATTTTGGAAGATGCGGAACAAAAGGAAGACAAAGTGCTTGTTCAATTCCGCCGCGGGTTAATTACGGAAGAAGAGCGTTATAACCGATTTATCAGCATTTGGAGCGATGCGAAAGATCAATTGACCAATACTCTGATGGATTCGTTGGACCGCTTCAATCCAATCTACATGATGGCAAATTCCGGTGCTCGCGGATCCGTGTCGCAGATTACGCAATTGGCTGGTATGCGCGGTCTGATGGCCAACCCGTCTGGTCGCATCATTGAATTGCCGATCAAGTCGAATTTCCGTGAAGGCCTGTCGGTGCTAGAGTACTTTATCTCGACGCACGGTGCTCGTAAAGGCTTGGCCGACACAGCCTTACGGACGGCTGACTCAGGCTACTTGACACGGCGGCTTGTCGATGTGGCGCAAGATACGATTGTACGTGAATTGGATTGTGGCACAGATCGTGGCATCGCAGTTGATGAAATGCGTGATGGTCGTGAAATTATCGAGGATCTGTATGACCGTATCGTTGGTCGCGTGGCATTTCATGATGTCAAGCATCCGCAAACCAGCGAAGTCATGGTCGCAAAAAATGCCTTGATTGATGAATCGGCAGCTCGGCTTATCTTGGATGCGGGCATTACTCGCGTCACCATTCGTTCGGTGTTAACCTGTCGTACGCATCACGGAGTTTGCATTCGGTGCTATGGCCGAAATCTTGCGACAGGAAAAATGGTTGACGTTGGTGAGGCTGTTGGTATCATCGCGGCGCAATCTATCGGTGAACCTGGCACGCAGTTAACGATGCGTACCTTCCACACAGGCGGTGTTGCTGGTGATGACATCACGCAAGGTTTGCCGCGTATTCAGGAATTGTTTGAAGCCCGGAATCCGAAAGGTCAAGCGACGATTACGGAGATTTCCGGGACCGTCACAGAAATTCGCGAAGTGAAAGACAAACGCGAAGTTGAAGTGAACGGTGAAGCAGAGTCTAAGGTCTATACCATTCCTTTTGGTTCTCGTATTCGCGTCACGAAAGGCGCCAAATTGGAAGCTGGCGATGAACTAACCGAAGGTTCTGTGGATCCAAAGGAAATGTTGCGTGTGAAAGGTCTACGCGGCGTACAGAATTATCTACTTCGCGAAGTGCAACGCGTCTATCGTTTGCAAGGCGTTGATATCAACGACAAACACGTTGAAGTTATGGTCAGACAAATGATGCGCAAGGTGCGCATTGTCGACAGTGGATCGACCGATCTCTTGCCAGGCACGTACGTTGATTTATTTGATTATGAAGAATCCAACAAAAAGGCGTTATTGTCCGGTGGAGAACCAGCAGTAGCTCGCGCAGCCTTGTTAGGTATCACGAAAGCTTCGCTTGAGACCGATTCCTTCCTTTCTGCCGCCTCTTTCCAAGAGACGACGCGCGTGCTCACCGAAGCTGCGATTAAAGGTAAAGTGGATCGCTTGATCGGTCTAAAAGAAAATGTGATTATCGGTAAGCTGATTCCAGCAGGAACAGGTATGGCTCGTTATCGAAACATCCGGATGATCGATACATTAGAAGAACCTGATGAAACGTCGGATGATAACAACGTTCAAGATTCACACGATGTGTTGGCAACCGTGGGTAGTAGCGACACGGCCGAATAGTGCGTCCATAGTCAAAAGGGTGTTGCACAATCTCGTGCAACACCCTTTGCTATGGGCTTATCAAGCGAACGAGAGCAGCTTGACATGACGAGCAACAACAACACCCTGTGGACTTGACAATGAGGTTCTTAAAGTGATAATATCCATCAGTGTGCCGTTTACTTTCGTGCTGGATTTTGCCGAAAAATGAACCACCAGGATCTGTGGTCTTGTTAAGTTATTCGCGTGTAGCCAGCATGAGGGGGCTAACTCGCCGGAAGGAGGTGCATCTCGTGCCGACAATTAATCAATTAGTTCGCAAGGGTCGTTTGGCCATTCAGGAGAAGTCTGGTGCTCCTGCGCTGCAAAAGGGCTTAAACAGTTTGCACAAAGAGCAAACCGATATCCCTTCACCGCAAAAGCGCGGTGTTTGCACTCGGGTAGGTACATTGACACCGAAAAAACCTAACTCAGCATTACGGAAATACGCTCGTGTTCGTCTGACCAATGGAATTGAAGTGACTGCTTATATTCCGGGTATTGGACATAACTTGCAGGAGCACTCCGTGGTTCTTGTTCGTGGTGGACGTGTCAAAGACTTGCCAGGTGTTCGTTACCACATCGTTCGCGGTGCGTTAGACACGGCAGGCGTTAAAGATCGTCACCAAGCACGTTCAAAATATGGAGCAAAACGTCCGAAGCAGAAAAAATAAACGGTTGGCAACAGCCTTTATTGATTAAAGAAAGGAGGTCGCGATATGCCAAGGAAAGGCCCAGTAACACGTCGGGACGTTATGCCCGATCCGATATTTGCAAGCAAAAACGTGACCCGCCTGATCAACAAAGTCATGCTTGATGGTAAGCGTGGCATTGCCCAACGTGTCGTATATGACGAGTTTGAATCTGTCCGTGAACGTTCTGGAAAAGATCCGCTTGAAGTGTTTGATACGGCGATGAAAAACATCATGCCGATGCTTGAAGTAAAGGCACGCCGCGTGGGTGGTTCGAACTATCAAGTACCTGTCGAAGTGCGTCCGGAACGACGCAATACACTAGGTATTCGCTGGCTCGTCACATATGCTCGTCAGCGCCACGAAAAAGACATGAATGATCGTTTGGCCAATGAAATTCTCGATGCAGCCAATAATGCTGGCGGCGCCGTGAAAAAACGTGAAGATACGCACCGTATGGCTGAAGCCAACAAAGCATTTGCGCATTATCGGTGGTAGAACAAGGGTAAAGATTATGTAGAAGACATAAGAAAGGAGGAGACGACGAATGGCCAGACAATTCCCGCTTGATAAGACTCGTAACATCGGTATCATGGCACACATTGATGCGGGTAAAACGACAACGACTGAACGGATTTTGTTTTACACAGGACGCGTGCATAAGATTGGTGAAGTGCACGAAGGTGCTGCGACCATGGACTGGATGGTGCAGGAGCAAGAGCGTGGTATCACGATCACTTCTGCTGCTACCACGGCTCAATGGAAAGGGCACCGTATCAATATCATTGATACGCCCGGTCACGTCGACTTCACCGTCGAAGTGGAGCGTTCTTTACGCGTTCTTGACGGTGCGGTAGCTGTCTTTGATGCTAAAGGCGGCGTGGAACCACAATCCGAAACGGTATGGCGGCAAGCTGATAAATATCAGGTGCCGAGAATTGCCTATGTTAACAAGATGGATATCATTGGCGCCGATTTTTATAGCTGCGTCGACCAAATCCGCAACCGACTCAAATCCAACCCGGTCGCGATTCAGATTCCCATTGGTGCGGAGGATCACTTTTTAGGTGTTATCGATTTGGTGGAAAATCACGCCATTGTGTACACCGACGATCTTGGTACCACATCAGAAGCTCGCGATATTCCTGAAGAGTACCATGAGCGTGTCGCTGAACTTCGTGTACAACTCCTAGAAGCTGTAGCCGAAGTTGATGACGAGTTGATGAACAAATACCTTGAGGGTGAGGAACTCACTGTCGAGGAAATCAAAAGGGCGCTTCGCAAAGGTACGGTATCGTCGATGCTCGTCCCTGTGTTATGCGGATCTTCCTATCGCAATAAAGGTGTTCAACCGATGCTTGATGCTGTGGTTGATTATCTGCCATCACCGCTTGACATTCCGCCTGTGCTGGGCACGACGGAAGAGGGCGCAGAGACGGAACGCCATTCTGATGATTCGGCACCTTTCGCAGCACTTGCCTTCAAGATTATGACTGATCCGTTCGTAGGTAAACTTGCCTTTTTCCGCGTATACTCCGGCTCTCTCAATTCTGGGTCGTATGTGCTTAACTCGACAAAAGGCAAACGCGAACGTATTGGCCGTATTTTGCAAATGCATGCCAATCACCGTGAAGAAATCCCGACTGTATATTCTGGGGATATCGCAGCGGCGGTGGGCTTGAAAGATACGACCACGGGTGACACGTTGTGTGATGAAAAAGACGTTGTGATCCTTGAGTCGATGACCTTCCCAGAACCTGTTATCCATGTGGCCATTGAACCTAAGACCAAAGCTGACCAGGATAAGATGGGCATTGCCCTTTCCAAACTGGCTGAAGAGGATCCGACGTTCAGGACATATACCGATCAGGAAACGGGGCAAACCATTATTGCCGGTATGGGTGAGCTTCACCTTGAAATTATCGTTGATCGTATGATTCGTGAATTTAAGGTAGAGGCGAACGTTGGTAAACCACAAGTGGCTTACAAAGAAACAATCCGCAATAAAGTGCGTGCGGAGGGTAAATTTGTTCGTCAATCTGGTGGACGTGGTCAATATGGACATGCATGGGTCGAATTTGAACCGCTTGAACGCGGTACGGGTTATGTCTTTGAGAACAAAGTCGTTGGCGGCGTTGTGCCAAAAGAGTACATTGCACCAGTTGGTGAGGGTATCGAAGAAGCGATGAAAAATGGTGTGGTAGCAGGATATCCCATGATCGACGTAAAAGCGACGATCGTAGACGGCTCCTACCATGATGTTGACTCTTCGGAAATGGCTTTCCATATTGCTGGTTCGATGGCTTTAAAAGCTGGCGCGCAAAAGGCAGATGCTTATCTGCTTGAGCCAATGATGAAAGTTGAAGTTACGGTACCGGAAGAATATATGGGCGACATCATGGGTGACATCAACTCTCGCCGGGGTCGTATCGAAGGTATGGAATCACGTGCCGGAGCACAAGTCATTCGTGGCTATGTTCCACTGGCCGAAATGTTCGGTTACGCGACCAATTTGCGTTCGCGAACACAGGGTCGCGGTGTATACTCGATGGAGTTCTATTCCTACGAGGAAGTTCCGAAATCTGTGGCAGCAGAAATTGCAGCTAAGGCCAAAGGCCAATAAATAATCATAAGGAGCTGAATCTTTGTGGCAAAGGCAAAATTTGAACGCAATAAACCACACGTCAATATTGGTACCATCGGACACGTTGACCATGGTAAGACGACGTTAACTGCTGCGATCACGACCGTTCTTTCGAAACGCGGCGGGGCACAAGCGATGGCGTATGATGCCATTGATAAAGCACCAGAAGAACGCGAACGCGGAATTACGATTAACACCGCTCACGTAGAGTACGAAACACCCAACCGTCACTATGCGCACGTGGACTGCCCAGGACATGCTGACTATGTAAAAAACATGATCACAGGTGCTGCGCAGATGGATGGCGCGATTCTCGTCGTGTCTGCGTCTGACGGCCCGATGCCGCAAACGCGTGAGCACATCTTGCTTGCCCGCCAAGTCGGTGTTCCATACATCGTCGTATTTTTGAACAAATGTGACATGGTGGATGACGAAGAGTTGCTCGAACTCGTCGAAATGGAAGTTCGCGATTTGCTCAGCGAATATGAATTCCCTGGCGATGACACGCCGATCATTCGTGGTTCTGCGTTGAAAGCTCTTGAAGATCCAAGCAGCGATTGGGCGACGAAAATCGACGAATTGATGGCCGCTGTGGATGACTTTATCCCAACGCCAGAGCGCGACACCAGCAAACCTTTCTTGATGCCTGTTGAAGACGTATTTACGATCACCGGTCGTGGTACTGTCGCAACGGGTCGCGTGGAACGTGGTCAAATCAAAGTTGGCGATGAAATCGAAATCGTTGGTTTGTCTGAAGAACCTCGCAAATCTATTGTTACGGGCGTTGAGATGTTCCGCAAATTGCTTGACTTCGCACAAGCCGGTGACAACATCGGTGCGTTGCTTCGCGGTGTAGACCGTAAAGACATCGAGCGCGGCCAAGTGCTTTGCAAACCAGGTTCGATCAAACCACACACGGCGTTTCAAGCCCAAGTGTATGTGTTGAAAAAAGAAGAAGGTGGCCGCCATACGCCGTTCTTCAATAACTACCGTCCACAATTCTACTTCCGTACCACGGACGTAACAGGCATCATCTCGCTTGGCGAAGGTACCGAAATGGTTATGCCTGGCGACAACGTGACCTTGAATGTGGAATTGATCTCTGCGATTGCTATTGAAGATGGCACCCGTTTCGCTATTCGCGAAGGTGGTCGTACTGTCGGCGCTGGCATCGTGGTTGGCATTAGCAAATAAGTTGTGTTCGATAAAGGGCCGAGGCTATGCTGCTCGGTCCTTTTTTGTTACAATAAATCAATGTGTTAAGTTTGCTATGTGGGAGGACTTGCATGAAAGACGATTCACAGGTCACCGAGAAACCAATTAACTCTAGTGTGGGTGCGATTCTATGGGATTGGGCTAAGGCCGCCTTGGTAGCGCTTATTATCGTGTTTGGTGTCTATCAATTCCTATTTCAACAATTTGTGGTCGATGGACACTCAATGGACCATACGCTAGCCAATGGAGAACGACTTATTATCGATAAGATCCCTTATTACTTTGGACCACCAAAACGCGGAGACATTATCGTCTTTCATGCGCCAGACGGCCAAGATTGGGTAAAACGTGTTATTGGGTTGCCTGGCGATACGGTGGCTGTAGCCAATGGGCGCCTTGTTCTTGACGGTAAAGTGATCAATGAACCGTATATTAACGGCTTGATGGATACCTCATTTCCGCAAACAAAAGTGCCGCCGGGCGACTTATTTGTGATGGGTGACAATCGTAACATTAGCGAGGATAGTCGGATCATCGGTCCGATTCAAATCTCAAGTGTTGTTGGACGTGTTGATCTTATTATTTGGCCACTCAATAAGGTTCAAGTGATTGGCTCTACGCAAGAACATTATCTTCCGCAGGGCCCTGCCAAATAGGCAATATGGAGCAGCCCCGGCACTGATGACAAGAGCATTGGTGGCCGGGGGCTGCGTCTGCCCCGTTGCTTTGCGAATAAGCTTTGCAAACTGGCTTATTGGATGGTTTCCTCAAGGAGCGCATGATTAAGCCAGATCCGCAGGTTTATTCGCGATCCGTGTGTCTTAGAAAACGCGTCGAAAACGCCTCGGTTACTCCTCACTTGTGTTTTCCTCAGGAATTTAGTATACTTTCGTATTGTTGGCTTCAGACTGCGATGATGCAAAAGGTTGCTCATGTACCGAAAGCCATATGCGGTACCACTGAGGAAATTTTTGCGGAGTATGTCCAGACATTGGGCGACGAAGGAGGGAAACATGTGGCAAAGCAAAAGATTCGGATCCGCCTTAAGGCGTATGACCATAAATTGCTGGATCAATCCGCAGAG
>DAHWJX010000061.1:0-9932 GCA_027343965.1 Caryophanales bacterium
GAGCAGGCATGGGCGCTATCGCCAGTATTTTATTGGATCGCGGTTATCGTGTATCGGGATCTGATGTTGCGATGCATGACAACATTGCTAAGTTAACAGCGCGTGGTGCAGAGGTGCACATTGGACACGACGCGGCAAATATTTGCCATGCAGACTATGTGGTCTACTCTACGGCGGTTGCACAGGACAATGTAGAACTCGTGGCTGCCCGGAGTAAAAATATCCCAATTATGCATCGATCGCAAATGCTTGCCAAAGTGATGCAAGAGGGTCAAGGTGTTGCTATTGCAGGTGCGCATGGTAAGACGACAACCACGTCGATGGTGGCTTTTGCGCTAGAACAGGCAGGCCTTGATCCGACGTTTTTGATCGGCGGGATCGTCTCAAATTTAGGCGTTGGTGCAAAGGCTGGCAAAGGGGATTTTGTTATCGCGGAAGCTGATGAGAGCGATGGATCATTCTTGAATTACACACCAGCCGTCGCCGTGGTGACCAATATCGAGGCGGATCACCTTGAACATTATGATGGTAGCTTCGCCAATTTGACGAAAGCGTACTTGGCTTTTATGAATCGTGTGACATCTGATGGTTTGCTGATCACCTGTATAGATAGTGAAACGGTGCGCGAATTGTTGCCACATGTTTCATGTACTGTGCAGACATACGCCATTGATCGTGATGATGCCGATTATACAGTCTCCGTGCTGCACGCTGATGAACATGGTTCACAATGTCAGGTCTTGTGGCATGGGGAGTTACTCGGTATTCTTGAACTTCACGTACCCGGTCGTCATAATATCGCTAATGCGCTCGCGACAATCGCCGTGGCGTTGCATGCGGGCATTCCGTTTGCGGTGACTGCGCAGTCGTTAAAGGAGTTTCGCGGTGCGATGCGGCGGTTACAAGTCCTTCATGACGAAAATGGCATTACGATCATCGATGATTACGCCCATCATCCGACAGAAATAAGAGCGACACTGGCCGCAGTTCGGGTGAGTCATCGTCGTATCGTTGCCGTATTTCAACCACAACGTTACACACGCACTTTTCACTTATTTGATGAATTTGCTAAAGCTTTCGAACTGGCTGATGATGTCGTGATATGTGATATTTATTCACCAGCAGGTGAGCAGCCTATTGCAGGGGTAAGTGCATCTCTATTGACAGAGGCCATTTGCGCGCAAAGCAATTCGCGGGCAAAATATCGAGCTACGAAAGATGATGTTTTACATTATTTACAAATTAATGTAGGGCCTGGTGATCTTGTGCTTACTATGGGGGCAGGGGATATTTGGAAGGTTGGTAAACAGCTTTCACAGTGGTTAGCTATACAAGCTGGGGAACATGTAGCTACTGTTTGATTCGATGGTTAACTAGCTCCATGCATCACGCTGAAATATGGCGTTATGCATGGATTTTTCTTTTTCTGAGTACGATTGGCAGGAATTTATTGCTGTTAGGCGAACATACACATGGTTAGACATGAGTGAGGCTTGCGGGAGGTTTGGTGTTTGTCAGAAAGTGGTGTATTGCAAAGCTTTCAGATGATCTTTATCGGCGTTATCGGTGCTTTTATTGGATCCTTCTTAAATGTCGTGGCGTATCGCGTGCCACGACATGAATCGATTGTTTTTCCTTCATCGCATTGTCCTGACTGCCATCATGACTTACAACCATGGGAGCTTGTGCCTGTGCTGTCTTGGTTGATGTTACGCGGACGCTGTCATTATTGTCATCGTCCCATTTCTATACGTTATCCCCTGTTAGAGCTGCTAACAGTTGGGCTCTTTTTGTTTACGGCCTATCAGACCGCATACTTGCCAGCGAGGATTGCGTGGTGGGCATTTTGGATGTTGCTTGTAGCCGCCATTGGGACGGATCTAACCTCGATGCGGGTACCTGATGTCTTGACGTATCCAGGTGCTGTGATCGTCTTATTAACAACTGGTATGGCTGGCGTTCTTCCATGGGGAACGGCCATAATCGGCGCATTTGTTTGCTTTTTGTTGCTTGTGTTTATTCATATTATCTCGCGCGGCAATATGGGCTTAGGAGATGCCAAATTATATTTCTCCATTGGAGCGATCTTTGGCCCGGCGCTTGGCGTCGAGTCGCTTGTTTTTGCTTCAGCTAGCGGGGCATTGATTGGCCTTTCTATGCGTGCATTAGGAAAACTTCAACCACGTCAAAAAATTCCTTTCGTGCCATACATCGCTGCGGGAGTCGTCCTGACTGCGGTCTTTGGACACACATGGCTTCAAGCGTACTTACGACTTTTGTCACACTGATTTTGGGGGATTTATAGTTTTACTTGCGAGTTTGAGAAGGATTTGTACTTGAGTTTGTCGAATGATGCATTCATATCGCAAATCTTGTTGAATTCGGGGAATTTCTTATGCAACGTGTACGTCTTGGCGACTTGTTGCTTGAGATGGGCATGATTTCTCAAGAGCAATTACTTGATGTTCTTGAAGCACAAAAGTCAAGCAAAGAAAAGTTTGGCGAATTGTTGATTCGCAAGAAGATTCTTACGGAGGAACAATTGATTGAAGTGCTGGAATTTCAGTTAGGAATTCCGCACATCAACTTGTTTCGGTTTCCTCTGGATTCTTCGATTGTGCGACTCATACCAGAAGGCCTGGCAAGAAGGTATTTGGCTCTCGCTGTCAAGAAAGATAAAAACCACCTGACGGTGGCTATGGCTGATCCTATGGATTTTTATGCCATTGAGGATCTCCGTATGAGTTCGGGTTTTATTATTGACCCGGTGATCGCAAGCCGTGCCGATATCCTTACATTTATTGATCGCGTCTATACAATTCAGGAAACCGTAGAAGAATTACGATCGCTTGTACCGAAAGAAGACGAACTGGAACAAGAGGTGACGAACGAAGAGTCGCCTGTGGTTCGTTTGGTCAATCAAATTATCGATCAGGCAGTACAACAACGAGTCAGTGACATCCACATCGATCCTGACGACAATGAAGTGCTCGTTCGATATCGCATCGATGGTTTGTTGCAAACTCAACAGTCCCTACCGAAGTATATGCAAGGCATGATCACCGCTCGGATAAAGATCATGTCTAATTTGAATATTGCGGAACGAAGACTTCCTCAAGACGGACGCATACAGTTTGATCTGGGGTTGCAGACGATTGATATCCGTGTATCGACATTACCAACCGTTAACGGAGAAAAGTGCGTGTTGCGCTTACTTGATGCTAGAAATGCTGTTATGGATGTGAATCGTTTAGGATTGTCTTCTGCAAACATGACTCATTTTCAGTCGATGATCTCTGCGTCACATGGTGTTGTCTTAATCACGGGTCCCACTGGTAGTGGCAAGACGTCAACGCTCTATGCAGCTTTGCGCTCGGTGGCAACGCCTCAAAAAAATGTGATTACCGTTGAAGACCCTGTAGAATATCGACTGACTGGGGTAAGCCAGGTGCAAGTGAGTCAGAGCATCGGGATGACCTTTGCACGAGGTTTACGCTCGATATTGCGACAGGATCCCGATATCATTATGGTTGGTGAGATTCGCGACACGGAAACGGCCGAAGTGGCTGTACGAGCAGCGCTAACAGGCCATTTGGTCTTTAGCACCCTGCATACCAATGATGCCGTCAGTACGATTACACGTTTGATCGATATGGGGATTGAGTCTTATTTAGTTGCGTCGTCACTCGTAGGTATAGTGGCACAACGCCTTGTGCGTCGCGTGTGTGCAGACTGTGCAGAACGCTATACACCTACACCATCAGAAGTTGTGTTGCTTTCCCAACATGGTTTTAGTGTGGAACATCTGATGCATGGACGAGGGTGTGGATACTGTGCAAAAACGGGCTATCGTGGGCGGATTGCTATTCATGAGATCGTCAAGACGGATGAGGTTTTGCGTTCGCTCATTGTGAATCGTCGGCCGGAGCAAGAACTTCGCGATTATGTGTTATTGCAACATTTTCAATCAATGCAAGAAGATGGTTTGCAAAAAGCCGCTTCCGGCATAACCACAGTGGAAGAAGTCATGCGAGTCACGATGCGGGAGTGATGCTTTTGATGGATTTGATCGATGTTTTTCAATTAGCGCATGAAAAGGGCGCTTCTGATGTGCATATTTCGGTGAACGTGGCTCCGGTCTATCGAGTGCACGGGGAACTGTCGGCACAAGGTGATGTCTTGCGTCCTGCTGATACGGAAATTATGGCGCGCTCTATAATGACTGATACGCAGTGGAGTCGATTTATTGAGACCGGAGAAATTGATTTTTCCTACAGTGTTCCAGGAACCACGCGTCTTCGTATCAATGTCTATCGCCAACGTGGATGTTGTAGTATAGCGGCCCGTCTTGTACCTAATGCTGTGCCGGATCTTGATAGTTTGCATCTGCCTGCCGTGGTGCGAACATTTGCGCAAAAGCCGCATGGATTGGTGTTGGTGACAGGGCCGACAGGAAGTGGTAAATCCACGACGCTAGCTGCATTGATCAATCACATCAATCACATGGTGCGACGACATATCATTACATTAGAAGATCCGATCGAATACCTGCATGCCCATCGGTTGTCTGTGATCGATCAACGAGAAATTGGCCTTGACACACACGGTTTTGGACCTGCTTTACGAGCTGCGCTACGTCAGGATCCTGACGTGATCCTGGTAGGTGAGATGCGCGACCTTGAAACTATCAGTACTGCGATCACAGCGGCAGAGACTGGGCATTTGGTGTTCGCCACATTGCATACAAGCGATGCCGTACAGACGATTGATCGGATCATTGATGTGTTTCCAGCCAATCAGCAGCCACAAGTACGCATTCAATTGTCGGCCGTCTTGCAGGGGATCTTGTCGCAACGGCTGTATAAAACCAAAAATGGTGATGGGAGGGTGGCAGCTCTAGAGATTTTGGTCAATACACCTGCTGTGTCCAACTTGATTCGTTCGGAGAAAGGTCATCAGATTCGCTCTGTTTTGCAAACCAATCGCGCCGTCGGCATGCAGACGATGGAAATGCACCTACGTGAGTTAATTGCTTCTGGCATATTGACCGAGTCGGTCTTGCAACAATTGGACAAGTCGTACTAGGGGGGATTTCGTGGCGACATTTTCGTATCAGGCGGTGGATCGGCTGGGCAAGGTGTCGCGCGGGAAACTCGTGGCTGAGACCCCGGAATTAGTGATTACAACCCTGCGTGCACAAGGAATCTATGTAACGAAGTTGTTGGAAGAAAAGGGCTGGCGAACCCGGCTAAAAACGAGCGAGAACAGTTTCTTGTCGATGGAAATTCATCTTGGTCGCAAAGTCAAAGGCAGCGATTTTGCTGTTTTTACCAGACAATTGGCAACTTTGATGAAGGCAGGAGTCACGGTAGCTGACGGGGTTCGCGTGTTGGCACAGCAAACGGAACGAAAGCCGTTTGCCAAAGCGCTCGAAGAAGTTGCGACAAAACTGAGCAATGGATCCCAATTTTCCGAGTCAGCAGCGGAACGGCCAGACATCTTTCCTGCATTATTTATCAACATGGTTCGCGCGGGTGAAGTTTCTGGAAATCTCGACGGTGTTCTTGAAAAACTTGCTGTTTTTTTTGAAAAAGAGCACTACACTACTGAGAAGATCAAGTCTGCTATGACCTATCCTTTGATCGTTTCGATTTTGGCGATTGCCGTCGTATTTATCCTGATGACTACAGTGATACCCACATTTGTTGGGCTTTTTGCGAATTTTCATGCGCAGTTGCCGCTTGCCACAAGAATCGTCATGGGCGTTTCGCACTTTTTCGTGCAGTTCTGGTATCTGCTTATCATTTTTTTAGTCGCAGTAGTTGTGTTGTATTTCTGGCTCATCAGAAAGCCGACATTACGATACTATCGGGATATTATTCTTCTTAAGATGCCTATTTTTGGGCCGCTATTGCAAAAATCGGCTGTTGCGAGGATGTCGCGCACGTTAGGATCGCTTTTTGCAAGTTCCGTCCCGATCTTGCAAGCACTGAAACTCACGGCCGATGCGGTAGAAAATGAGGTAGTAGCCCGGGCCCTGCTTGGTTCATCCGATAGTTTAATGTCGGGAAAGCCTTTGTCAGAACCCCTTTCAAAGTCCCGAGTCTTTCCACCCCTTGTCGTGCACATGATCACGGTGGGGGAGCAGACAGGAAATCTGGATTTCATGCTGTCTAAGATTGCTGACTTTTACGAAGCGGAGACGGAAGCGGTTGTTGATCGCTTAAAGACGCTGATTGAACCACTGATGATCGTCATTTTGACCACTATTGTCGGGACGATCATTATCGCAGTTATCTCACCCATGTTTTCGCTCTATCAGCAGATGGGAAGTCTCGGTTAGTAAAGCGCACTCGTGGCGGCTCCGATGTCATAGCGGATGGTCTGCCGCCACACTAATAGAGAGTAGAAAAGGAGGTGAAAAACATGTTAAAACGTTTATTTCAATGGGCTATTGCTCGCAAGGCTGATGAAGGCGTTACGCTTATCGAATTATTGGCAGTCATCGTCATTCTGGCTATCATCGCGGGTATTGCAGTTCCGGTGGTGTTGGGGTCGATTAATAGTGCTAAGGTTAACACAACGGAGCAGGATCTGAGTATCATTTCAGAGGCGCTTAATAGATACGCCGTGGAACACAACGGTCAGTATCCAACAACTAGTTCAGCATCAGCCATATCCTTACAAGGTACTGCTCTCGTTGCACCATCCGGGGATAGTGTTACCTACATTCCGCCAAACAGCACTACTCCAACAACAGGCACCCTTGAGAAGGCACTCGCCCCGTATCTAGCAGCTATACCTGCAGATGGATGGGGTAATGCATTTGGGTACTCTGCTCAGGCTCCAGCTCCTGGTAGCACTCAAACTTTCACAGTGGAAACAATGCAATCCGAAAATAGTTTGTACTATTACGTTACAAATTCGAATGGCGTTACTGATTCCAGTACTTCTCCGTAGGGATAAAGCGGTGAGTTGCCTGTTTTTTAAACGTATAATGAATGTTTACAAGTGAGGTCACTCTATGAAACAGCCATCTCGAGGATTGAAGAATATCTTTCGAGGACATCAACTCCCTCGTTCAGAGGGTGCTGTTTCGTTGATGAAAAAGGGAATCGGTTTATCCTTCTCAAAAGATCGCATGAGCGCTGTTGCTGTGCGTTCAACAGGGTCGCATTTGACCCTGTTGGACTCGTGCACGGTGATAAACGAGTCACAAGAGAGCTACCCTCTCGTCTATACGGAAACTTTACGAGAATTTGTGCGTCGCAACCGACTTCGTTCCTGGCCGGTCGTGCTGAGCATTCCGAATCACTGGGTGATCGTTCGCTACATGTCTGTGCCATCGGTTCCGGTGCCTGCTATTCGACAGATGGTGCAGGTAGAGCTTGGCAGCACTATTCATCTGCCTTTTGAAGATCCTGTGTACGACGTCGCGCAAGTCACGCCTTTAACCCAACTTGAAGAGGGGATGCAAAGCATTGCGCTTGTGGCGGCGCCGCGTGAGATTGTTAATTCGGTTTTGCAGATTGCTCACAATGTCGGCATACGGCCAATGGCGATAGAAATTGAGCCCATTGCGTTGTGGCGATATGCAAAATATACGCTAGGAGAGTTACCCGGTCTCACAGTGCTAATGGATATCCACGAAACGTCAGTGACACTTGCTTTATTTATCAATGATATGCTTTATTTCTTGCGGGAGACTGAGGGGTCATTTGCTCTGTTTGTTGCGGATCACGGCGATGATGAAATACGGCGTGTATGTAATGACCTTGCATATGAGATGGATCGCGTCATGAATTTCTTTAATTTTAGTTTGGCCAAACAGACACGTGTCCCGGAACGCATTATTCTTTATACCTATGCGGATCACGATGATAGTTTGGCTGTTTTATTACACGAGCAGACAGGTGTTTGCGTTTTATCCATAACGTCGAAGGCTCAAGAACATGGCCCATTCTCAGGGAATGATCGTATGTTGAGAGAGTCATGTGTCGCTGCAGTCGGCCTTACGTTAAGGGGGCATGTTTGATCGTGAACATCAACTTGATGCCCCAGGAAACCGTAGTTCAACGGTATTCATTTTCAATTGTAGCAATTACCTTCGGTGCATCTGTCGCGTTATTAGCTGTGCTTTTAACGCTTGGTTTCATTAGCTTTCAGCAAGCAAACCAAATCACAATGACGACAGCCGGGTTCAATTCACGGCTGACATTGCTTCAAAACGAAATCAGTACAGAACATACGCGCCTTAGACAGCAGAGCAACCTCGGTACGATATCTGTGTCTGGGATTCCGTTTGACATTGCACGGTTTAGCGACCAGTTATTGCAGCTACAACATTCCAATGTGGTTATCTCCAATCTTGCCTTATCGAGCGGCACGGTTACTCTTTCGGGAATGGCTCATAGCTTAAGCGCCATAGCTGATTATGCCCAGCACGTCCGGTCCTTGTCTCTTGTACATCTTGTGTCGATTCAGAGCGCAACAAACCTTGGCCAGTCGGGTGGGTACGCGTTTGACATGACCGTTAACGTGCCAATTTCAGGAGGGCCGTAATTTATGCACAAGGCCCGAATAGTTGTACGTTCTTTCTTATTTGTTGTGATACTGATGGTAGTTAGTAGTGTCGTTTTTTATATTATCGAAAACGGACGTGTCCGTGATGCGACGCAACAAGAGTCTTTCACTTCGCAACAGGTATCGAGTGAACAATTGCTCTTGCAACAGTTGATACGCTCTGATCACGGTAGAAATTCACGTACTCGTGTGCCGACGGTGCCAAAGAGTCCTGAAGAACCGGACTTGTTGCGCGAATTTCAATCGTTTGCTGTGAAGTTTCATGTCAGTTTGCAATCCGTACAATTTTCTCTCTCGAGCATGAGTCAAAGTATGCAAACAAATCAAACCACTTCTCAAGTCTCCGCAGCTTTGGTGTTGCAAGGTTCAAGCGGCGCGCTTCTACGTTTCGTTCACGCGATGCAAAGTGCTCGTCGGCTAACAGGTGTTACAACAGCTACTCTTACGGTCGGAAACTCGTTTGGTTCAACGCTCAGTACCAACCTTGTGTTTCCTTATGGATCCTAAACGTGAAGTCTTTCAGGAATGGACAATTTTGCAATGGAAGTGGTGAACGATGAAGTGGTTTGAATTCAATAAACCCCATGAATGTAAATCAAGCATAGGATTCTCGCTCGTTGAAGTTATGGCGAGTGTTCTGCTCATAGCGATGTTTGGCCTGTCGCTTTTTTTGATCATCGGTTCCATGGATTCTGACGTAAAACTTGGTCAACAAAAGTCTGAGGCCTTTATGCTTGCTAATAATGCCTTATCGAGTTTTATTGTAAACGGACAGATTGGCAGCCAGACAGTGTCTGTTAATGGCAGCTCTTTTACGGTCACAAGCACGGTTACCCAAACCACCGCCACCAGTGAGTCCTTGGAGGTTATCGTGACATGGCAAAATCAACACCAGCAGCAATTCACTCTAAACCAAGTGATCTATCATTGGAAATGAACCTTGCGACACACTGCCAAGATGATGGTATAACCTTAATAGAACTATTGGCTGCCCTAACAATTTCTGCGCTGGTTATCGTGTTGATTTATTCATTTATTGATCTTGAGCAACAGACATGGAATTATGTTGTATCTCAATCTGCGATAAATTCCGCAGTAGCAACGGTTGAGCAAAAGCTGATGACGGAGTTTCAGAACGTACAAATGGTCAGTTCAGTTTCGCAAAATGCTGTTGAAGGAACACTTGTTGCAAGTCCAAGTCAATCTGGCGCGCTGGTTACCGTAACAGCTAATGGTGATCTGAATTTGGCAAATAGTGTTAACTCGAGTACGATTTTATCTTTTCCGGATGTTAGCTTTTCAGGCACAAGTTTTTCGCTAATTACCAATTCCTCTCAACAGCCTATTTC
>DAHWJX010000155.1:0-19386 GCA_027343965.1 Caryophanales bacterium
GTTTGCTATTTAACGGTAATAATCTGTGGACCGTTGCTGGAAGCATCCTTAACGACTTGACTCAGACGATTTTTCGCCTCTGCCGCATGTTCAACACTACCCCAAAAGCAACAAAAGCCACCCCGCACTTGGCAGGAGGGCTCATGATTATGTACAACATACAGACAGGCATGAAGGTGTGTCACGCCACTTCGGGTGGGCGTCTCTGATATCACGACTGATATGTGATGATCTTTTCTTTATAAAACTCCGCTAATTCTTGCGCATGTGTCAAGGTATCACCCTGCACCACGAGTTTAAACAGCGCTCGTTCTTCATCTGGCGTAATCAAAGCCCATCCATTTTCTGACAAAACTTTGATACCATTGACGAGTTGTGGTTGTGAACCTTTGAGATCCTCGATCATCCTTCGCATGACCCGACCCTTAGCGCTCACGGGACACGGTACGACGACCGTCTTCATATGAAATTGTGGAATCTGATCGACCATTGATTGCAATGACAATTGTTCCTCTGCCATAAATTGCAACAAAGAAACTATGGAGTAAAACGCATCAAAGTGTGATTGCATGCCTCGATGTCGCAAAACCTCAAGTAATGATCGTGTTACGGCTTTCGTCCGTACAACAGATGCCCCAAGATGCTCCGCAAGTTCTTCAATGACGGATGGAGCTGAGAAAGGAATCGCCACGGGCGTATTTTCCTTGACCGCAATGAACATCCGTAATATCAGGATTTCATCCGGAGATAAAGCGGTTCCTTTATCGGTAAAAAGAACAAACTTCTGCCCGCTATGATCAACCGATACCCCAAGATCCACGTTGTTTGCTACCACAACCTGTGCCATATCGATTTGTCTTCTTGTGATCGCAATGACGTCACAATTGAGCATACGCAAAATGGCTTGCATGACAGCCTGCACAGTGTGATCTTCACAATGCAAAAGGACACTAAACTGTCGTGAGGCAATTACTTCTTGGTTAATTTGATTTACCACCTGACGACTATATTGGTGCGCCAGATCTGTAAGTTCTTGTACTTGACCAATAGTTGCAGGATCTGGGCGAATATAGTCCTCTTGCATAAAAGCATTTTCTATTTTTCGTTCGGCCCCTTTTTCGATTGGTAACCCATCTGCGTCAAAAAATTGAAGCAAAATACGCTTATCTCCATCCTCGATCATGCGTCGTACGTGAATGCCGCCAATGCAATTCGATGTTGAGATGCCATAGCGCGCAACAGGAACCGGTACAATACCACAATCATGGACGTGCAGTGCCAAAGCTTGTAAGCTAGCAATGGCAGAGAGTTTCAAAGCACGACAATAAGGATATTCATCACAAGACACCGATACAACAGCATTCTTTTTCAATAAAGCACCATAGGATGCAACGATACGACCGACCATTTCAGGCGTCAGCTCAATACTAGCCAATCCACTAATACCATTTTCATCAAACAATGTATTCGAGGCGGATTTGCCCCAAATAAGTGACGTGGACTGAATGGTACCTTCCCCAAGTACCTTTTCTGGCCATATCTTTACATCGGGCCGTACCATAGATCGATCACCCAAATCAACTTTATCCCCGATCACAGCCCCCTCGTTCACTTGCACACTATTGCCAGCAAGCACTTTGCTGCACATCGTGGCACCTTGCAACACTACGTCGCGTGAAAGTCTATTGCCATGCCAAATTACTGATCGTTCCATGGAAACACCTGCATCAACATGCGAATAGCTTCCTATGACCGCATAAGGTCCGAGAATAGCCCCTGTTTCAACCGTTACATTTTCCCCCAAAAACGAAGGTCCCTTGATCAGCGCGCCAGGGGCTACATGTGCATCTTGTCCTACCCATACTCTTGGCAATAACTCTTTTCCACGGATCCTGACGTCAACGAGACCCATTAACATATCAAACTGCGTCTGGCGATATTGTTGCAAACTCCCGATATCCGACCAATATCCATGATCAACATAACCGTAAATGGGCATCTGTCTCTCTAGCATCACGGGAAACAAATCTTTACTAAAATCAAACTCCTGCCCTTTTTCAAAAAGCGATAAAACTTCAGGTTCTAAAACATAAATTCCGGTGTTGACTGTATCAGTAAATACTTCACTCCAACTTGGCTTTTCTAAAAAATGCGTTATACGACCGTCGTTTTCTGTCATCACAACGCCATATTCAAGAGGCGCATCTACTTTGGTCATGACAATGGTAGCCATCGCCTGCTTGTCTTTGTGAAAACGTATAATTTCTGTCAAATTGAAGTCAGTCAGTCCATCACCGCTAATAACAAGAAATGTTTCATCAAGAAACTCTTCGCAATTTTTCACGCTTCCTGCCGTACCGAGTGGTACAGCTTCCTCGAACACCCGTAGATGAATGCCAAAATCGCTGCCATCGCCGAAATGATTCATGATAATTTGCGGAAGGTACTGAACTGTAACGGCAATGTCCTTGAAATCATGCATTTTCAACAAATCAATCATATATTCCATGCAAGGACGATCCAATAAAGGAACCATGGGTTTGGGTAAATTACACGTCAGAGGTCTGAGCCGAGATCCTTTTCCGCCCGCCATAATCACTGCTTTCAAAGGTACATCCCCCTTCTAGATGCATGTTCAAGCAAGTACGCGACGATATACTCCCATAGTTTGTTGTGCGATGACTCCCCAGTCATAACGCTCCAATTCCTTGCTTGCCTGATTGGCATATGATTCAGCTGCATCGGGATGTTGTAGCAAATCCGTGATTTGTCGCGCCAAAGACGATGCATTTCCAGGAATAAACTTTAACCCATTTTCCTGATGGCGGACAACATCGGCCAACCCGCCAATATCAGAAACAATCACAGGAAGATGCATGGCCATGGCTTCTAAGGCTACTATCCCAAATGGCTCATATAAACTTGGGAATACAGCCGCACTTGCACGAAGGAGCCAATCATTGCGTTGTTCGTCAGCAAGGAAACCAGTAAATGAGACACGATTATGTAGCCCTAAAGATACCGATAGACTCTTCCATTCTTCTAACATGGGACCCTTTCCCATGATAACAAGTCGAGTATGAGGACACTCGCGTAATACCTGCGGCATCGCTTCTAGCAGAATGTGCACGCCTTTTTCTCGCACAAGTCGTCCGACAAAAACGAGAATTTGTTCACCTTGAGTACCTGATTCGCCTGTTTGCTTGCCTGTCGAGCTTAGTGAAGTGTGCAATGTGGTTTTATCGACACCGTTGGCTATGACCGCCTGTTTATCCTCAGGTAAAGCGAAGATGTTAATTAATTCTTGTTTCATGGCTGTGCTGCAAACGATCACCTGCTGTGCCTCGTAAGTAAGTTCCCATTCAATTGCACTGATCTTTTTTTGTAGATCGGTCACAACACCGCCATTTCGCCCATATTCTGTCGCATGAATGGTCGCGACAAGGGGTAGTGCATATTGCTGTTTGATAACTTTAGCGGCATAACCCACAAGCCAGTCATGGGCATGTACGAGATCAAATTGATATCCTTGCTGATCGATTAGTTCGTCTACCTTTTTCAGCATCGCCAAGTTCAAACCTAGCGTCCAATGAATAAATTCGTCTCCATCCGGCTTTAGGACGTGCACGCGATGAACATGTACGCCTTCCACGATGTCACAAACCGGAGCCTGACTGCTATAGGTGGTCACAACATGCACCTCACACCCTTCTTTGACGAGGTAACGTGACAGGTCGTAGACATGTCGAGATAAGCCGCCAACCATCATAGGAGGATATTCCCATGACAACATCAATATTCGTGGCGCGGGACGCACCTGTAACTTATCTCCGCTTTGCAATGTTTGATGTGATGAAAACAGGGCTACATCGATGTCTTTGAATATTGCATCTTCATTTTCCAACTGGTCTAGCACTTCTTCGTCCACAGTTCCTGCTTGAATCATGTCGTACAATATAGTGAATGCATGTACGTGCCATTTGACCCTTCGAATAGCGTAAGGTGCATTATCGCGACCATCCATCATAAACGCCCAATCGCTCGCTTGCGCCAACATAAGTTCACGGCCCGCTTGCTTCACAGCACGTACTTTGATGGCAGAAAGCGATTGATCAGAAAGCCGATCAGCAAGCTTTGCCATACGATGTTCCATGGTGTGAAGCGTTGGATAAATCCAATCATTCGTTTCATTCATCCAAACTTCACCATAGCCATTTCGTCCCCAGGACGACATGGCTAATTGACCAACCGGATAATCTTGATACGATGCCAAATAATCACTTGGGGTTGCCGTTTGTACTTGCTCATCCAAAGCGAGAATTCGTAACACTTGTCCCAACCACGACGGACCTTCATACCACCAATGGCCAAATAATTCAGCATCAAAAGGAATCGTGATTGCAGCCTTTCGACCTATGACTTGATGGGCAACAAGGGCTTGTTCGCGGCACAGGGTCGCAAAATGTCTTGCATGGGTTCTTATCTTGTCAGCGACCTGCTCCAATCGATACAGTTCTTTATGATCACCTTGTCCAGTCACGCGGTAATATTTGATGCCCGTCGCAACCCGAATGCCATTGGGATGAATATAAGGCGTTACATACGATAATTCTTCATCAAAACCTACATCACGATAAAATTCACGATAGTCTGGATCGCCCGGATATCCTCGAATACTGCTCCACACTTGCGTAGCCAATGATTGAACTCCGGTAAACGCAGCCATGCCATGAGGTGTGAGTATCGGTGAGAATGCTCCAAACGGTGACGGTGGCTGTGCACCATCAAATGCAGAAGAACCCACAAACGTGTACCCAATGTTCCATTCTTTGAGAATTTTATCGATTTCAGGCGTATAACCACATTCTGGGAGCCACAATCCCTTTGGCATTTCACCAAAGGCATTCCTGTGCGATTGCAAAGCTGTATGAATCTGCATGCGTACTGCCTCTTTAGTCAACACAAAGGGCAAAAAAGCATGCGTTGCGCCACAAGCGATTAGCTCCAGGCAGCCAGCATCTCTAAGTTCGCACCATGCTGTAAGGACATTTCTGTCATAACGCCGATACAAAGATAACAAGGATGTCAGTTTCATTTCATAGTACTTAACTAAGACCAAAAGATCTGGGTTATCGGCAACTCGTTGCTGTTCTTTTAGTGAAAGCTCGATCAAAGACAAGAGATGTTGCTCATATTGTGACTGTAGCCACGGATCTGAAAGCATGGCAACTAGCGTTGGGGAAAGTGATAACGTCACACGGAAATTCACTTTTTCGGCAAGCAATTGTTGAAAGACTTCGATCAATGGTAGATACGATTCGGTTAAAGCTTCGTAAAGCCAGCGATGTTCTAGTGCATGATGATCATTTGGGTGATGTACATAGGGTAAATGAGCATGCAAAACAACGATCACGGCACCCGATGGTTTCATTTAATTCACGCCCTTTTTACTGCCTCCAGCATAACCAATCAAAGGATCCTTATATAGTTGATCCTGTCGTGAAGCGACTTCTTCTACTTGTACGTGATTAGTTGAAAAATATGCTTCGCCTACGGGCAAAAATGTGACCGGAGAACATTCCTGTGCTTGGATAGTCGGGCAATGGACAGTCACCGTACTTCGAAGAATAGCGAAGAAAGAACCAGAAGGAAGAATCAGACCAAAATCAACGGCGTAGTCGCGTCCGGAAGATAATGAGCGATAATACACATGATCCGTATCTGAAGGCACGGAAAGAAGTACAGCACTATGTTCGTTGTCACCTGTAAATAGCTCATCAGTACAATCAGAAATACGCACATGCAAGGCTAGATCGCGCCATGACTGATTAAAATGGGCACTGATGATCATCTTGTGAACATCCAATACCCACCAGTGAATCCACATGGACTTCGCATCGATGCAGATCGCCGTAAGAGTATCTCTATCATACGCGCGCGGACATTCCTGTATCATGTCGATACCAATCACCCCACTATGAACAAGAAATACTTAAAATATATGTCTAGTACAGATAATGTTATTCCGATAGAGCCATTTTTTGTAACGACGCAAAAATCGTCTGACTCATCACCTGATAGCCTAGAGCACTGGGATGAATTCCATCGTCACTAAGAAGAAAGGCGAGATCACTCGTGCTTTTCAACGCTGTACGCAGGTCAATCGTTGAGACACTAAGCGAGCGAATAAGACGCAGTAACCCTTGATTGTACATCGCATGCCAATGCTCAATCCCCCCACATATCGCAATCCAGCGTGCAATAGCAAATCCATACATTTTTTCAAGCGTTGCATAGTAACGCACTGGATCAAGGGGTACGAGTGTCATAACAATGGGTACTGAACCGCTGTCGCGAATCTGTTCGATCATCTTGCGAATGTTATCAAGATAACGTCTAAGAGGGACATTGGGCTCATGAGAACGATCGGGGTATAAAGCTACTTCATCCCAATGAAAGTTACAGTCATTGCCACCGATTTCGATTAAGACATAATCAGGATGAAAAGAGAGTACATCGGTTTGTAGACGAGCACAAAGACCATCCGATGTATCATTAAAAGTTCCCTTATTTACTACGTCAAAATCTGGTTGCGCCGACAAGGATTGTTGTAAAAACGCAGGATAATTTTGCTTGATAATGCGCAACCGCCCTCCTATATAGGTCATACCGCGAGTTACACTGTCACCAAAACACACGATTTGCATGGTAAAGCCTCCTGCTACTTTCCATCATGATTTACTTTAGTATAACATGTTTGCTATTTTTGCCATGTACTTTTCTAACACAGCCCTTGCCTATGATAAAATTGAAAGTCGTAACGAATTTTATCGAATTTCAGGAGGTTTAGCACCGTGTACCAAAGACGGGAATTTAACGCTTCAAGTATCGTAGTTTGGACGTTATTTCTTTGTGCACGCTATGGCACCCATCGTTAAAAAAGTCCCTGTATATCGCCAAACTCGTCAACGGTTACACGCTGCGCATTCGGATGCCGAGGCAGTCCAGGCATGGTCATGATGTCGCCAGTCAGACACACAAGGAATCCGGCGCCTAGTGATGCGCGAATTTCCTTAACCGTGATCGTGAAGTCGGTAACGTCACCGATCTGTGTGGCATCATCGGAAAAAGAGTATGGCGTTTTTGCCATACAAATCGGCAATTTGCTCCACCCTAAACGCTCACAGTCTGCAAGCTGTTGCTTAGCTTGTTCAGTATACTTGACATGTTGTGCACCGTAGATTTTATGGCAAATATCACCGATTTTTTCTTCGATCGTTGTATCTAAAGCATAAAGAGGCGCAAATTCGTGTTGTTGTTCAGCTTGTTGTACGACCGCTTTAGCAAGCAATTCACCACCTGCCCCACCCTTTTCCCAGACTTGCGTACGATAGGCAGTAAAGCCGTTCTCGTGACACAGAGCTTCTAGATGGAGAAGCTCATCTTCTGTGTCTAACGTGAATTGGTTGATGGCTACGACAAACGGAACATGGTATTGACGAATAATGCGAGCATGATGCAACAAATTAGCGAATCCACGAGTGACTGCATCGATATCTTCTTGATCAAGGTGCGCTTTGCGCACTCCTCCATGAAACTTCAGGGCACGAACCGTTGCCACCAAAACAACGGCGTCAGGAGCAAGATCACCCTTGCGACACTTGATATCAAAAAATTTTTCGGCGCCTAAATCGGCTCCAAAACCAGCTTCTGTAACAACATAATCGCTCAATTTGAGTCCCAATTTTGTAGCATTTAAGCTGTTACAACCGTGTGCAATGTTGCCAAATGGTCCACCGTGAACTAAGGCTGGTGTGTTTTCGATGGTTTGCACGAGATTGGGATGCATAGCCTCGTTGAGAAGAGCTGCCATAGCGCCTTGTGCCCCTAGATGACGGACATAAACAGGATTGTGGTCGTAGGTATAACCTACGAGAATGCGAGCGAGCGCCTCTTTAAGTTCTTCCATGGATTCAACGAGACACAAGACAGCCATAATTTCTGAAGCGACTGTAATATCAAATCCCGTTTCTCGCGTTACACCATTACCTTTTCCGCCAAGTCCGATCACAACATCGCGTAAGGCTCTGTCATTAAGATCGACCACTCGTCTCCACGTGATAGAATTAGGATCGATTCCTAGTGAATTGCCAAAATGCAGGTGATTATCAAGAATAGCTGCAAGTAAGTTATGCGCAGTGGTCACGGCATGAAAATCACCCGTAAAATGCAGGTTAATCTCATCCATGGGAATCACTTGCGCATAACCGCCACCTGTAGCACCACCTTTTAGTCCAAAGTTCGGACCAAGAGATGGTTCTCGAATCGCTGCGATAGCTTTGTGACCAATTCGATGCAATGCTTGTGCAAGACCGACGGTAATGGTGGACTTGCCCTCTCCGGCTGGCGTGGGACTCATGGCCGTCACTAAAATAAGTTTACCATTAGGACGATCTTGTACGGTTTTTAACAAAGCCATATCTAATTTGGCCTTGTAGCGTCCATAAGGAATAACGTAATCAGAAGCAATACGAAGATTATCGGCGATCATTGAAATGGGCATCATATTAGCTTCTCGAGCAATTACAATATCTGGTTTCATTATAAAAGCACTACACTCCTATTCAGCCACGAATTTGGCCGTTACCGTATACAAGATATTTGTAACTAGTTAGCTCACGCAAACCCATGGGGCCTCTAGCATGTAATTTTTGTGTAGAAATACCGATTTCCGCCCCAAAGCCAAATTCAAAGCCATCTGTAAACCGTGTTGAAGCGTTATGATAAACAGCCGCCGCATCAACTTCCATCAAAAACGTACGAGCAGTATCTTCATTTTCCGTCACAATAGCTTCGGAATGCAACGTTCCATAACGGGCAATGTGATCCATGGCCTCTTGAAGATCATGAACTACGCGCACGGCAAGAATCAGATCGAGAAATTCGGTCTCATAATCACTTTCATCAGCTAACTGCACCTGTGTCATGTCTATTGCGCCCCATGTTTTCAATATGGATAGGGTTCTCTCACAAACTCTTAACTGCACATTTTTAACTGCTAATTGGTGTGCCATCTTAGGCAAAAAATCTTGCGCTACTACTTCATGAACTAAAACAGTTTCGATGGCATTACAGACAGATGGTCGCTGCGTCTTGGCATTCGTGATGATGGCCATTGCCTTTGACAAATCAGCAGCTTCATCTACGTAGACATGACAATTACCGACGCCTGTTTCGATGACTGGGACAAGAGAATGTTCGACAACATGTTGGATTAATCCTGCGCCGCCCCGGGGGATGATGAGGTCTATGCTGCCGCGAGCCCGCAATAATTCATCCACGGTTTCTCGTGCAATAAAGTCAATGATTTGCAACCCATCTGGTGTAATCCCATATTTTTCAAGGGCACCACGCAATGTTGTAGCAAGTGCAATATTCGTATGGATGGCCTCTTTGCCTCCACGTAAAATCACAGCGTTACCGGTTTTGAAAGCAAGACCTACAGCATCTACCGTCACATTGGGGCGTGATTCATAGATCATCGCAATAACACCCATGGGTACGCGAACCTTTACGATTTTTAATCCATTGGGGCGTTCAATCACCTCTATTGTCTCACCGATTGGGTCTTTTAAAGTAGCAAGTTGCCGCAAACCTTCAGCCATTTCTTGGATACGTTCTTCATTGACAAGCAACCGATCGAGTTTTGTTTCTGTGTAGAGCGCCGCGCGGGCTTCTTGATAATCCAGTTCATTCGCAGCTAAAATCTGCGACCGAGAATCCCACAAAGCATCTGCCATTGATTGTAAAGCGAGGTTTTTTTGCTCAGTGGACAAGACTGCCCAGTGACGAGAAGCCTCTTTTGCCGCAGTTGTGAGTTGTACCATCTTATCGCTTAATGTAGTGATACGGTCCGTCACGCAGAGATCACTCCTTTTCTAATGCCATCTGATTGCGATGTACAATCTCTTGAAGGGATTGCAACTTTTCTCCAGCCCGTCGCCGTTGTAATAGCGAAATAAGATCCGCTGAAGCAAAATTCGTCATACCTTTGCCGATAATTCGGCCATTTTGTTCTGAAAGTTCTACAGTTGCGCCTTCCGAAAAAGTTCCACAGACACGTTGAATACCAGGTAAGAGTAAACTTGCCGATTGATGCATTAGCGCATGGATAGCGCCATGGTCAAGGATAAGAGTCCCTTGTACACGACTGCCATGTGCTACCCAAGATCGCCTTGACGATAAGGGATCAGGCAACGCATGAAATCGCGTCCCTACAGCCTTCCCTTGCAAAATTTGCACAAGTACGTGAGGCTCTTGGTGATGCGCAATGATCACATCGACGCCCGAATCAGTTGCGATTTTAGCCGCTTTAATCTTCGTTCGCATACCACCTGTACCGACGGAACTACCTGCTCCTCCAGCCATGCGGTCGATTGCTTCGTCGATATTCCATACGTCCATCAGTTTTGTGGCGCTTCTATCTTTACGAGGGTTTGCCGTGTACAAGCCATCGATATCAGACAAGATTAATAGTAAATCAGCTTCTGTCGCCAACGCAACAAGACTGGCTAACGTATCATTGTCCCCAAAGCGAATTTCTTCGACTGCAACGGTGTCATTCTCATTGACGATGGGTACGACACCATAGCGCAATAAAGTTTCAATCGTATTGCGCATATGTGTAAAACGATGTCGGTGTTCAATGTCTGATCGGGTCAATAACAGTTGACCGATGTTTACTTGCACTTGTGAAAATAATTTTTGATAAGCATCAAGCAATAACCCTTGACCAACGGCCGCAGCGGCTTGTTTTTCTGGCATTGTATCATGTGCCTTTGTCCAACCCAATTGACTGCGTCCTGTAGCTACTGCCCCAGAGGAGACAAGGACAATCTGAGCATCGTAGTTCGCCATGGCTTCGTGAACCATAGTAACGATGTTGTGCAAACGCAAAACGTCAAGATGTCCACACTCATCGGTCACACTGCTTGAACCTACTTTTAGAACGATACGTCGTAGTTTCATCCCTTTGATACCTCACTCTGAAAGAAAAAACCCTCTCGTATAAGAGGGATTATATCATGACTAGCGTGTCGATTTTTCCTGCGGAAAAGCAGTTCCGGATGCCTGTCGATAGAGTTGATAGAATCGCTCGTACTTGCCAGGTTGTGCAGCGGGTACTACACGTCCATCCTGATCGTCTTTCGCCGTTGATTTGACACTCGTAGCATCTGATTTGCGTGGTGACGATCGCCGTTCCTTGCTTTTGTCATCAAGTCGCTGTCTATGCCGCTTCAAATAATCAGACAGTTGGCTTTCCGATGTGATCTTAGATCTACCCCAATCACGCAATATCGTATCGACATAACGAAAATTATAAACACCCGCTAAAACAGATTCACGCAACGCCTCGATGATCATCCATTCTTTGTACTCATCCTCTTCCATCCACTTCACGATTTGTTCGTATTCGAGGGGTGAAAGTAAGCGGCCGAATTCTTCTTCAAAATGGGTAAACACAGATAAAACCGCTTTTTCTTGGTCTTCCACACCAAGCATGCGTGTGATAAGCGGCCGAATACTAACGCGTTGTCCTTCATGTACCATGAGACCATCACCAAACAAGCGTTGCAAGATAGCAGCGATATCTTGCCTGGATAAACTCATGCGATCCGATAGTTCATCAACACTTGGAAAGGAGTGCTCAACTTGCTGATACGCCATAATATGCAAAATCACCATGGCATCATGATCGGATAGGCCAAGTGTATGATAATGTGTAAGCACTATATAAGGAAACGTTGCAAAATTCCATTCTAACGCTTCGAGGGCCTGATCAAGCGGCCGACTCTTCATGTCAAGCCCACCTCCTTTTTATAGTATAGCATTCTCCCATACATGATTATAGAATCTCATGGGCGTTTTCCAAAAGAAAAATATCCGTTGCCACAGGCAACGGATATCAGCCAGCTATTACGTTGTCACGGATATAAGCGATACAATAAACGCGGAAACGTGATAGTTTCACGAACATGTTCAAGGCCACAAATCCATGCAACTGTACGCTCTAGACCCAAGCCAAAACCAGAATGAGGTACTGAACCATAGCGGCGCAAATCGAGGTACCATGCATAATCAGATTCGGACAAATCGTGCTGATGAAAGCGTTCCTGTAGCAAATCCGCATCATCAATACGTTGTGATCCACCAATGATTTCACCGTAACCTTCCGGCGCTAGCAAATCTGCACATAAAACTACCTCTTCACGAGTCGGATCAGGTTTCATGTAGAACGCTTTGATTGATGCAGGATATTTCTCAACAAAAACAGGGCGATCAAAGTGTTCCGCAATGGCTGTCTCATGAGGCGAACCAAAATCTTCACCCCACGTAATTTCATGTCCGGTTTGTTGTAAGAACGCAATGGCCTCATCGTATGTAATGCGTGCAAACGGTTCCAATACTTTTTGCAATTTGGTCACGTCGCGTCCAAGCGCATGCAATTCTAACTTACATGTTGAAAGAACGTGCGAGACAATCGCTTGAATCAGTGCTTCTTGTATTTGTACACTTTCCTCGTGGGTCATAAAGGCCATCTCAGGTTCGATCATCCAAAATTCGATCAAGTGACGCCTTGTTTTTGATTTCTCTGCTCGAAATGTCGGTCCAAAAGAATACACGCGCCCTAGGGCCATCGCAGCCGCTTCCATGTACAATTGACCACTTTGAGTTAGATAAGCATCTTCATCAAAATATTTCGTATGAAATAAATTGGTCGTTCCTTCGCAAGAGGACGGGGTGAGGATTGGCGGATCCACCTGCGTAAAATCATGTGAATCAAGAAAAGCGCGAATTATTTTTACAATTTCTGCACGGATTTTTAAGATGGCCCTCTGCCGAGGCGCACGAATCCACAGATGGCGATGATCCATCAAAAAGTCAACACCATGAGCTTTTGGCGTAATAGGATAGTCATGAGTGAGATGAACCACATCAATGTCGGTGATAGATAGTTCTACACCACTCGGTGCGCGTTCATCAGAACGAACAACGCCTGTCACATAAAGTGATGTCTCTTGTGTCAATGAGTTCACGAGGTCGAACATCTCTTCACTAATTTCATCTTTGACCACGACACCTTGAATAAATCCGGTCCCATCACGTAATTGCAAAAATAGAATCTTTCCTGACGATCGTTTTTGATGCACCCAGCCGTGAATCGTTACCGTTTGCTCGACATAGTTAGGCAACGACTGAATCCAAACCGTTTCCACGGTTAATTCCCTCCCTCACGCTTAACCTGAATCATATCCATCCAATTGTAAAGGCAAAAGATCCACGGTGCAATTTTACCGTGGATCTTTTATGTCAATTTCGCTAAAAAGGTGACTTAATGGCCACTAGCCACGGGAAACGCCTCTGCCAAAGATTTTTCCAACCATTGACGAAACTCAGCACCAGAAATACTCTCTTCTCCTACCACATACTCGGCATACGTCCGTAAGGCTACAGTAAATGGTTCAAGGACATCCTTTGTCCTTGTCTCGATGTCACTTAAGATAAAGCGTACTTCTTCATCAAGAATATTCTCCGGCAGGTGTTCTTCAGCGACAATACCGATTCGGCTAAGTCCACACATGACTTCCGTTTTGGCGATACGGCTAGCTTGTAAAAAATCATTTTGAGCGCCAGTTGAACGGTTTCCAAAAATATATTCTTCTGATACAGCTCCACCTAAAGCCACGACAATTTGTTGATCAAGTTGTTCCTTTGTGTAAAGGTAAGCGTCAGATTCCGGAATCTGACGCACAAATCCCAACGCATTGCCACGAGGAGCAATCGTGATATGTGACACTGAACCTGGGCGAACCTGTTCCGACGCAATTGCATGACCCAGTTCATGAACAGCGACCCGAAAAAGTTCGTCATGTGTAGGGATGCGGCCAGTCTTTTCGCCCATTAATACCTTATCGACAGCATCTCTGAAATACTCCTGTAGAATCAAAGGCGAATTATTTCTTAAGGCAATAATAGCCGCCTCATTCGTCAAACTCTCAAGTTGTGCTCCGGAAAACCCGAAACTTTCCTTAGCGATATGATCCAAATCCACATCAGGTGATAAGGGTTTGTCTTTCGTCTGAATCTTCAAGATGTGCAAACGGCCTTCGCGATCAGGTAAATCCACTTTAATCTGCCGATCAAACCGCCCAGGACGTAGTATTGCACTATCGAGCATATCCACGCGATTCGTCGCGGCGATAACCAACACCATCGGATTTTGCGTAGTCTGCATGCCATCCATTTCAGTCAATAATTGATTGAGCGTTTGATCATACTCCTGATGATTTTGCGCTCCGCGTTTACCACCTACCACATCGATTTCATCGATGAACACAATAGCACTGTCTTTGCCTTGTTTCTTTGCACTTGCTCTAGCTTTACGAAACAATTCCCGTACGCGCTGGGCGCCAACGCCTACGTACATTTCCACGAATTCACTGCCTGAAGCAGAAACGAATGCAGAATCCGTGTACGTTGCAGCAGCCTTTGCCATCATGGTTTTCCCTGTTCCTGGAGGGCCCGTTAACAATATTCCGCGTAAAGGTCGAATGCCAAGGGTCTTGATCTTGTCGCGCAAACGCAAGAAATCCAGCGCTTCCATCAACTCTCTCTTAGCATTTTCTTGACCACCGATATGTTCAAAGTGAACTTCATGAGAAACTGCTGCTTCATGCGACCCAGTAGGCAATACCTGTCGCTTACCGTTCAACGAATATAAGAGATACCCAAGTCCCGCAAGCGCAAGGATCGGAAAGACCGGGTAACCTAAGACCGCGAGAAAAATCAGTACTGCAACGCCAGCACCAATCAACCAATCCTTCATCATCCGGTCACCCCCGCCGATCGTATGGAAAAAGGCACAACATCATACAAGTATGATGTTCCTTGTGTAAGTTCAATAAAGAGATCTCGGCTATTCATTGTAATTTTACCATGCAATCCATTAGCGCTAGCCGCTTTTTTAAATGCTGCAAACATGGAAACAAAGTCGCCATGCGCAATTCCAGTAAAAACAATAGGTCGAAAAATCGTGCTATAGTCGTTTCGCAAAGCAGGCGAACGATGATCATTTAAGCTAATCGTGACTTGTGTTCCAAGGGCATTAGAAACGATACTCTCCATTCGCGTAAATGTGTTTTCAAGATCAGCGTTGGGCGCTAAACGCACGGAAACGACAGGTACTGCCGCAGAGAGATTCACAGAAACAGACGTTACAGAAGGTAGCGCGCGCAGTTGTTGCTGTAGTGGTTGCGTCAATTCATAATGTCGATAAACCTGTAATCCGCCAAACAGCACCGCAATGGTAAGGATCAGCGCGATCATGGCAGGGACAACGCGAATCCTCGGCATGAGCACCACATCCTTTCCGATGTTCTAGCACGAGTATATCATTAGTCCGTCATAGTTTCAGCACGCAATCTCGACCAGTCAGTCAAATAAATTCCTTGGGATGTTCCTTGCAAAATAGGTAAAAAGCGTCCAATAATCTGTAGTGGACGCTTTATTTAAAAAGAAACTTGCAAGTCAGTTGTCAATGTCCACAAGATACGACCTGTATACATATCTACGTAAACATAGGCAAACGATCCATCGGTTAGCCGCAGCGTCACTTCAAATACTGCTCCCCCTGATGCTGCGTTGGCAAAGGCTGTTTCCTTTGATCCAGGTGTGACAAACCCGGGAATCACGGAAACAACAGAACTTCCCTTGTACCGCGCAAGCGCCAATGTTTTAGCGCGAGTCGGTGTTAAAACATCTTTTTGGTAGATAACCGTGGCTTGCTCACCACGTACAAATACATACAACGTACGATGAAAAGCATCGGTTCCTACGGCCGTCGTTTCTAACGGCCCGCCTGTATACCAATATACCCGACTTACCCGTGTCATCGGTGTATGGTTAAGCGCAAACTGAGCCACCGCTGCATTTTGCGTATCAATCGAGGTTAGCCTGGGCATGATAAATAGTACTCCCCAAACAGCCAACGCTATGATAATGACGCAAATGGTAGACAACAAAGCAATAAGTTTGCGTTTCAACTCGTTTTATACACCGTGACTGTGAACTTTCCGTCTTCTTGCGATTTGGAAAGTCCAAAAATCAGATCCTTGTGTTTCAATGTACGATTTAGAAAATCAATCAAGATGTATAAATCAGACGATGCAGCGACTTCTTGAGTGGCCAAAATTAAGTGCTCACGGTCCATGCGCGGGTAAATCCCTTCTTATGATCTTCTGGTTTTTCTTCTACAATGTAACCTTCCACTGCCCTAGTGTAGCAAGCAGTTTCGTGTTTGTAAAATCCCGTTTTATCGGTGTCACACTGACTTTACCATGGGAAATGGCAATCACATCAGAATCCGGGTCATTATCACTGACAATGGGTTCTCCCACTTGCCAGTAATAATGGCGTCCCAATGGATCGACTCGTTTCGTATAATCATTGTGGTACTTGCGAATACCCACTTTCGTCATCGTAATGCCTTGAAGTTCATCATAGGCGCCCGGGGGGATATTCACATTTAAGTATGTGCCTTGCGGCAAACCATGCTGCATTACGTTGTGAATTAACATCTTTGCGACCAATGTTCCGGCCGTATAATCAAATGGCGCATCAGTCAAAGACAACGCAATCGCCGGAAGCCCAAGTAAAGCCCCTTCCGCTGCCGCGGATGCCGTACCAGAATACACAATATCATGACCTAAATTAGCTCCCGCGTTAATTCCACTTACAACTAAGTCAAGCGGTTCGGTGGAAGCTTCAGCACACAAAGCACCCACCCCCAACTTAACACAGTCAGCAGGTGTGCCATTTACCTGATAAGCGGCGATACCAGGTGCAAAATCAACACGATCGCTATACAACGGTTTATGCAAGGTAATGGCATGACTAGAAGCACTTTGCGGCCGATCAGGCGCGACCACTGTCACGGTTGCAAAAGTCGCAAGAAATGATGCAAGCGACAAAATACCTTGTGCGTGAATACCATCATCATTTGCAACCAAGATGTGCATAGATCCTTCTCCTTTTTTCAACCGTGGAATTATATACGTAACATGTGTTAGCGTATCCCTGCCCATACTATGTCTTGGAGGTGGTACGCCATGTATGTTAACAAGCTGACTAAAGCCCTACCTCACTGCTTACAAGATGAAACCTATCATGTTCTACTGCCTGAACCTTTGACACTGTATCGATTTCCTCTGGTGTAAAAAGTAAAAACTACGCCAGCTTATCACAGCTGGCTTTTTATCGATGAAATTACGATCTAATCTTATTTTGCGGAAGCTTGCTAACAAGCTGATTGACTTCAAACATCACTCGCTGTTTATCGATAGTAAGAAATTCGCCATTTCGGTATAGCTCTTTTCCGGCAACAAATACACGACGAACATCGCCCGCATGAGAAGCGTAGACGACATGAGACAACAGGCGATTTGCCGGTTGGTACCTTGGTCCCGAGACATCAATTAACTGAAAGTCAGCAGGTGCTCCGATATCTAGAGTCCCAAAACCTGCCGGTAAAAATAAAGCTTTTGCTCCACCAGCAGTCGCCATATATAAAGCTTCAGAAGCAGAAATTGCTGTGGGATATTCTAATGCTCCTTTGTGCAAAAGGGCGACTAGGCGCATTTCTTCATACATATCGAGTTTGTTGTTGCTTGATGCGCCATCGGTGCCAAGTCCCACACTCATTTTGCGCGCCATCATCGACACCACCGATGCAATTCCACTTCCTAATTTGAGGTTGGATCCCGGATTATGAGCAACATGGACATTATGATGCGCCAAAATATCGATATCCTGATCATCCAGATAAATAGCATGAGCCACTAAAACATGTTGTGACAATAATCCCGCATTGCGTAATAATATGGTTGGTGAAACGCCATATTGTCGTTTTAAATCTTTGTTCTCGGATCGCGTCTCCGACAAGTGTATCTGTACCATCACATTTAATTTGTGCGCTTGACCCATAATTTTCTTTATGTATTCCGGAGAACAAGTGTAGGGAGAATGTGGTGCCATGGTCGTAACAATTCTGCCATGTCCAGCTCCCTGAAAGTCCTTGGCAAACGCAACAGCCGCATGAAGCATTTCGTCGCTGTAAGGTAAAATACTCATTAGAGAGCTTCCAAGGACAGCACGCATCCCAGAATCGATGACGGCTTGCGCTACTTTCTCCATATGAAAATACATATCCGTAAAGCAAGTGGTTCCTGTTTCAAGCATTTCCATCATGGCCAATTGCGAACCTACAGAGATGTCATCAGCCGTCAAAGTCTCTTCAGCAGGCCAGATGTAATCCGATAACCACGTTTGCAAAGGCAAATCATCTGCATATCCTCGTAATAAGGACATGGCCGCATGGCCATGCGTGTTAATGAATCCTGGAAGAATCAACATGCCCTTTCCCCATCCCACATCGTCGAATTGATGTACAGGAGATTCACATGTGCCTGGTTGCACATCAATGAACTTGCCATCTTGTACGATAGCATACCCCAACTCGTAAGAACCTTCATTGTTAGTAAAATACAACACATCGCGAATCAATGTACGTGCCAAAACTGCTCACCTCGTTTCGTTTTGACAGACGCAAGAAACCCGACTTTCTAAAGTATCAATGACTACAAAAAACAAATCCCGCACTTTATGCACATTGTCGGTCATAACAAACAAAACTTCTTGTCCTTCTGCTATTCAATGATATAGTATGCCAATGATTGAAGTTCTGTCGTCATGTCTGTTCTTCGAACATGCACATTTGCAGGAACTTTTAAACTTGTCGGCGCAAAATTTAAAATAACACGGATGCCGCAACGAACCATCACATCACATACTTCTTGAGCCGAAAACGCAGGCACTGCAATAATTCCCATTTGAAATCCAATCGTTCTTGCATCTTCCTCAAGTTTCAAAAGGGGTTTAATTGTCAGTTTTCCTACTTGTGCATCCACTTTTTTAGGATCTTGATCGTATAAACCGGCTATAGTTATACGTTCATTTTGAAAACGCGTATAATTCGATAATGCCATGCCAAGATGTCCGACGCCTACAAGGGCTACTCGAATTTGTTGATCCAGATGCAGAATCTGTTCCAATTTTCGTGCCAGATATTCCACTTCATAACCTACACCTTTTCGCCCAAACTCCCCAAAATAGGCAAGATCTTTTCGTATCTGTGCAGGATTTAGATCCAGTTTGGCGCCCATTTCTTTGGATGATACGGTGTCTATGCCAGCGTCTAGAAGATCCTGGACATGTCTGAGATAAATGGGTAATCGTCGAACTACGGAAGGCGAAATCTTTGCCTCTTTC